>NZ_JALQEB010000035.1:0-198566 GCF_023630905.1 Caballeronia sp. ATUFL_F1_KS4A
ACAACTTAGGTAGACGTTTTAACGACCCGAGGATTGCATCGCGCAATCGCTTGGCATTCCGAATCGGGACAATTTAGGCGAGGATTTTGACCTAATGTTCTGCTGCCTTGAGTCAGCTAAAACGTATTTGGGAATCGTCCGAGGGCGAAGGCGCTCGGACGACGAGAAGTGCGCTTCTAGTCCTTTTCGCCGTCTTAACGAGCAGCACAGACAGCGTGCGTAGAAAGCCGACCGTGCCCACCGGGTGCAAAATGTTGAGTATTCCGACACCTCGAAGCGCGACCTAAAAGAAACCGCCGGCAATCGGCTTAGTTAGCGTGATGAGAGCGTCAATGCCGGAGCCGGCTTTCACTTTAATGCGCTATTCGCGGCGCCTCAACGCGCCCGAACCACGTCGACCCGCAACGCCTCGCCGCCATCGACGATCGCAATCAGCCGATCCACATTCGGATGCGCGCCCGGGCGATCGCGCGCATCGGCGGTATGTTCGGCGAACACGGCGAGACCATGCTCGGCGGCTTGCGCGTCCAGCGCGCCGAACGCCTGCTTCAGATAGTGATAGACCGCGAGCGAGCCCTGCTTGCCCGGCTTGTTCTCGATGCTCGCGACCACGTCACCTTTGCCATCGACCAGATCGATGCGCTCGATGCCGTCGATGGCGGGCAATTGGGCGAGGTTATCCTTGAATACGTTGCTCGGCTGGATCACGAAAAGCACTCCACGTTATGAATTGATGTTGCGGGGCGCCGTATCTTATCCGATCAACGAGAGGCTCGATCGCGCGCATCGTCACTCGGGGATCACAGGCTCGACGAGCCGCGCGAGTTGCTCCAGCGACTCTTGCCAGCCGAGATAGCACATCTCCACCGGAATGACTTCGGGCACGCCCTCCTGAACGATGCTCAACTCGGTCCCGCACACGACCTGCTTCAACGAAACGGTGACCTGCATTTCGCCGGGCAGGTTCGGATCGTCGAAGCGGTCCGTGTAGCGAATCCTCTCGAACGGCACCAGCTCGACGTACTCACCACCGAATGAGTGACTATTGCCCGTGCCGAAATTGCGGAACGACATCTTGTGCGTGCCGCCCTGGCGCGCATCCATGTGATGGACCTGACATGTGAAGCCGTAAGGCGGAAGCCACTTCGCGATCGCATCGGGTTCGAGGAACGCGCGATAAAGACGCTCGGGCGTCGTACGCAAGACACGGTGAAGGCGGATGGTTCCGGTGGCCATGGTGTGCTCTCCTTTCGCGGAAAAATTGGACACATCTCTACGACGATGCATCGAAGCGTGAATCGACATGCAAGGGAATCGGGAAAACCCTTGGTTCGCCTCGTTGCCGCGGAATGATACTTGCGCGCGGGTTCCCACTTGTGCCATTTCAAGGAAACGACTCCATGCCCAACATCGATCGCCGTAGCTTTCTCATGACCAGCGCAGCAGGCGCTTTCGCATCGGCGGCAGGCACGACAGCGTTCGCGCAGACAAGCAACGCCGCATCTGCATCCGCTTTCGCATCGGCCAGTGGGGCGAATGGGAAGCCGCCGCGCGTCACGCGCATTCTTGCGGACTTCATCGTAAGAACGGGCTATGGCGATCTGCCCGCGCCGGTGCGCAAGGAAGGCGTCAGGACGTTGATGAACTGGGTCGGCGTCGCGGTCGGCGGATCGCACGACGAGACCGTGAATCGCGCAGTCGCCGCGCTCACGCCGTTCTCCGGTCCGCCGCAAGCGAACCTGCTCGGCCGGACCGAGCGCTTCGACATCATGAACGCGGCGTTCATCAACGGCGTGAGCAGTCATATCTTCGACTACGACGACACGCATCTGAAGACGATCATTCATCCGGCCGGACCGGTCGTGTCGGCGATATTGGCATACTCGCAATATCGCGCCGTCACGGGCAAGGACTTTCTGAACGCGCTCGTGCTGGGCGTCGAAACCGAGTTGCGAATTGGCAATGCGGTGTATCCGAATCATTACGATGTCGGCTGGCACATCACCGGTACGTGCGGCGTGTTCGGCTCGGCGGCGGCGACGGGCAAGCTGATGGGACTGAGCGTCGAGCAGATGGTCTGGGCGCTCGGTCTCGCCGCCTCGCAGCCGGTCGGCTTGCGCGAGTCGTTCGGCTCGATGAACAAGAGCTTCAATCCCGGCCGCGCCGCCGCGAACGGCATCTTCGCGGCACTGCTCGCGGGCCAGAACTACACGAGCTCGGACGGCATGATCGAAGCCAAACGCGGCTGGGCCAACACGATCAGCACGAAGCAGGATTATCGCGAGATCACGGAGGGCCTCGGTTCGCATTGGGAATCGACGTTGAATACGTATAAGCCTTTCGCGTGCGGCATCGTCATTCATCCGTCGATCGATGCAGCGATCCAGTTGCGCAATCAGGAACACTTGAGCGCGGATCGGATCGCGCGCATCGATCTTCGCGTGCATCCACTCGTGCTCGAACTGACGGGCAAGAAGACGCCGCAGATCGGGCTCGAAGGCAAGTTCAGCATCTATCACGCGGTGGCGATCGCGATCATCGACGGCGCGGCGGGCGAGAAACAGTTCAGCGACGCCAAGGTACGCGACCCGAAGACAATCGAGCTGCGCGACAAGGTGAACGCGATCGTCGATCCGTCCATCAAGCCGGAACAGGTCGACATGACGATCACGCTGAAGGATGGCCGCAAGCTGCACAAGTACATCGAACACGCGATCGGCAGCACGCAAGTGCCGATGACCGACAAGCAGCTCGAAACCAAGTTCTCCGATCTGGCGGACGGCATCCTCACGCCGGAGCAAACGCGCGCGCTGATCGATAAATGCTGGCACGTCGAGCAACTGGACAGCGCGAGCGAAATCGCGACTTCGGCGCTGCCGCGATGATCGTTCATCCGAAGAGCGCCAGCTCGATGTATCGACGTTCCATCCGACGATATAAGCAAAGAACATTGACGTCGCGTTAATGCGCCCGAATACTGCGGACTGCAGGGCGTCGCCTGCAACTGCTTAATCATCCGTCGCAAATGAATGCGTTATAGATCAGGAGAATCGATCGCGTCGCGTCTTCCATAAAACCTGTCGATGCAAGGAAACGTCAATGAAGAATGCCTTGTCCGTGAGCTTCGCCATGAAAGCTGCCGTTGCAGTCTCCACTGTCACGTTCGCGATGTGCGCGAGCGCCGTCGAGCCGATCAAGATCACGCTAGCCAATTGGGCCGATACGCAAGCGGTCGTCTATACCGCGAAGTACGTTCTCGAAACGAAGCTGCAACAACCCGTTACCCTGACCACGGCGGACCTCGGCATTCAGTTTCAGGGCATCGCGCGCGGCGATGTGGACCTGATGCTCGGCGCGTGGCTTCCGGTCACGCACGCGGCCTACTACGCGCGCTTCAAGAACGACATGGAAGATCTCGGCGTCATCTATTCCGGCGCGAAGATCGGCTGGGCGGTGCCGGATTACGTGCCCGAGAGCGAAGTGGCGTCCATCGGCGATCTGAACAAGCCCGAAGTCAAGAGCAAGTTGAACAGCACGATTCAGGGCATCGAACCGGGCGCGGGCGAGATGGTCGCTTCGGAAAAGGCGCTGAAGGAATACGACCTCGCCGGATATAACCTCATTCGCGCAAGCGAGGCCGGCATGTTGACCGCCGTTGCGCGCGCGTATCAATCGAAGAGCTGGATCGTCGCGACGGTGTGGAGTCCGCACTGGCTCTGGCAGAAGTACAAGATGCGCTATCTGAAAGATCCCAAGGGCGTGCTCGGCGGCGACGAGCAGATTCACGGCTTCTCTTCCAAGCAGTTCGCGACGAAATTTCCGCGCGCGAATGTCTTCATCCGGCACTTCAAGCTGACGCTGGCGGATGTCGAATCGATCGAGCTCGACGGCAACGCATCGAACGACTGGAGCGCGGCGGCGAAGAAGTTCGTCGACAGCCATCCCGAGAAGGTCCAGGCGTGGCTCCAGCAATAGGCGCGAAGCCGCGCCCGGCCTTGCACGCCGGGCGCGGCGGCGTCGTCGGACCGCCGATTACCTAGGTAATTGGCACGTATGGACCTAAGTAATTTGAGCACTTACGCTCCTTTCAATCCGGATCGAATCCGACACGCGAAAGGGGTGAAGCGCCATGCCACATCAAGCAACTCACGAGGTCGATACCAAAACGCTGAGACGTGTCATCGCGGCGGCGTCGATCGGAAACTTTGTCGAATGGTTTGATTTCGCGGCGTACGGCTTTCTCGCGACCATCCTGACGCGCGAGTTCTTTCCCAGTGGCGATCCCACGGTCGGTCTCCTGAAGACGTTCGCGGTCTTCGCGGTCGCCTTCGCATTCCGTCCGCTCGGCGGCCTCTTCTTCGGCGTGGTCGGCGACCGCATCGGCCGCAAGCGCACGCTCGCTTTCACCATCCTGTTGATGGCCGGCGCCACGACGCTGATCGGGCTGCTGCCGACTTATGCGAGCATCGGCTATTGGGCGCCGCTGCTTCTCACGATCATCCGCTGCGTGCAGGGCTTTTCCGCAGGCGGGGAATACGCGGGCGCGTGCGCCTATGTGATGGAGCACGCGCCGCGCCGACGCCGCGCGTTCTTCGGCAGCTTCGTTCCGGTCTCGACGTTCTCTTCGTTCGCATGCGCGGCCGTTGTCGCCTATGCGCTCGAATCGTCGCTCTCGCCCGCGGCGATGGTCGACTGGGGCTGGCGCGTGCCGTTCCTGATCGCGGCGCCGGTCGGTCTCATCGGCGTGTATCTGCGCGTGAATCTGCACGAGACGCCGGCATTCCAGGCGCTCGAAGGCAAGCATGAAGTCGCGCATGCGCCGCTGATGGAAACCCTGCATTCGCAGTCCGGAAACATTCTGAAGCTCGGCGCATTCGTTTCGGTGACGGCGCTTTCGTTCTACACGTTCACGACGTATTTCGCGACCTACATGCAGGTCGCCGGACATCTGACGCGCGGAACATCGCTTCTCGTGACCGTGCTCGCGCTCTTCTTCGCCGCGGCGCTGTGCCCGCTCGCCGGTCTGTTCTCCGACCTCGTGGGCCGCCGCGCGACGATCGCGACGACGTGCATCTTCATCATCGTCTCTGTCTATCCCGCCTTCGCGCTCGGCGGATCGGGAAATCTGTCGCCTTCGCTGCTCGGCGTTGCGCTGCTCGCGGTGGGCGCGGTGCTTTCGGGCGTGGTCACTGCTCCGCTTCTTTCGGAAGTGTTCGCGACGAAGACGCGATACACCGCATCCGCGATCACGTACAACCTCGCGTACACGATCTTCGGCGGCACGGCGCCGCTCGTCGCGACGTGGCTGATCGCGGAAACGGGAACGAATCTGTCGCCGGCGTATTACCTGATCGCCGTATCCATCTTCGCGATGATCGGCGGCCTCTCGCTGCGCGAGACGTCGAAGACCGCGCTCGAAGAAGCAGGTTCGTCGAACAAGAGCGCAAGCAGTGGCCCGGCCGTCGAGCGCGGCATCAAGAGAACCATCTGAACGGATACACGCGATGAATAGCCTTCACGATTCGAGCATCATCATCGACGGACTGAACATCTCGAAGTTCGAGCGCTCCGTATTCGAAGACATGCGAAAGGGCGGCGTCACCGCCGTGAACTGCACCGTGTCGGTGTGGGAAGACTTCCAGAAGACCATCGATAACATCGCGGAAATGAAGCAGCAGATCCGCGAATACAGCGAGATTCTGACACTCGTACGCACGACCGGCGACATCCTGCGCGCGAAGAAAGCGAACAAGACCGGCATCATCTTGGGCTTTCAGAACGCGTATGCGTTCGAGGATAACTTAGGCTATATCGAGGTGTTCAAGGAGCTGGGCGTGAATGTGGTCCAGCTTTGCTATAACACGCAGAATCTCGTCGGCACGGGTTCTTATGAACCGGATGGCGGCTTGTCGGGATATGGCCGCGAAGTGATTCAGGAGATGAATCGCGTCGGCATCATGGTCGATCTTTCGCATGTGGGCGCGAAGACTTCTTCCGATGCGATCGCCTGCTCGAAGAAACCCGTCACCTACTCGCACTGCTGCCCTTATACGTTGAAAGAGCATCCGCGCAACAAGACGGATGAGCAATTGAAGGAGATTGCCGAAGCGAACGGTTTCGTCGGCGTGACCATGTTCATGCCCTTCCTGAGACGAGGCGCCGATGCGACCGTCGACGATTATCTCGAAGCTATCGAATACGTCATCGATCTTATCGGTGAAGACAAGGTCGGTATCGGAACGGACTTCACGCAAGGCTATAGCACCGAGTTCTTCGACTGGATCACGCACGACAAGGGCCGTTATCGCCGTCTGACGAACTTCGGCAAGGTCGTGAATCCGGAAGCCATTCGCACGATCGGCGAGTTTCCGAACATCACCGCCGCGATGCAAAAGGCCGGCTGGAGCGAATCTCGCATCAGGAAAGTGATGGGCGAAAACTGGCTGCGCGTATTCGGTGAAGTCTGGAACGGTTGAAGCGAAAGTCCGTGCGAAAAGTGCCGAACCTCGGTGTTACAGTAACTTTTCGCCAGACGCGACAATCTTCCCGACATGACCGATTCGCCCAAGCTCGACTACGAGGACTTGTTCAGGCATTTGCCCGTGGCCGTCATCGTCGCGAGAGAGCGGATCATGGTCGACTGCAATGCACGCGCGCTGGAACTCTTCAGGGCAAAACGCAGCGATATCATCGAGCAATCGTTCTCGAAGCTCTATCCCGAGCAGAAGGATTTCACCACCACCGGTCATCGTCTGGCGCCGCTGCTTGCAAAGCATGCCGTATTCAGCGATGACCGCATCATGCGGCGCGTCGACGGAAGCTACTTCTGGGTGACGGTCGGCGGCTTCGGCTATAACCCGAAGCGGCCTTTCGAGCTTGCGGTCTGGACGTTCACGGATCTGTCGCAAGGCACGAAGCAATCAGACAACGCAAGCCTGCTGACCGAGCGCGAGCGCGACGTCGCCGCGCTGCTCGTGCATGGCATGACGAGCAAGGAGATCGGCAAGGAGTTGAACATCAGCCCTCGCACGGTCGACATCCATCGTGCAAGCCTGCTTCGCAAATACGGCGCGCGAGCCACACAAGACCTGATCGCGCGGCTCCTGGCCTGAATCGGCGCGAACTGCCGCAATATTCAGACGAAAGCGCTCGCGTAAAGAAACATTTTCCGATGCCGATAACCTGAAGCAGAAGGAGCCGGACGCCAGATCGTTCGCGCCTTTTCGACATTCATAACGCGTGTTCCGCAGCCATACGGCGCGGGCCGACGACATCCGGAAGAGAAAGAAGAAATGGTCTTCAGTTACAGGGACATGATGGTCACGCCGGCGGCGGTCCGGCACGGCGACGCGTTTGCCGCGACGGCGCGAATCCAGGATTTGAACGGGATGGAGCGTTCGGTGCGCTTGGCCGGCGAGTTTCCGAACGTGGAAGAAGCGATCCGCTATGCGATTGCGGCCGGCTTCGAATATATCGATTACGAGCAAAGCTGCTGAACTCCGCGAGGCGCGCCGCGTCCGCGACGCACCTCGAAGCTACGCATTGAGGGAAGCGTTGCGCTTCCCCTGGCTCGTCAACTCAGCTTGACCGAGGTTGCATCGGCGGTCAGATAGCCCACCGCCGCGCCGTAGCGATCCTTGTAGTTCGCGCGGATCAGCGGATCGAGCGTCGCCTGCACCTTCGAATGCAGCGGCGTTTCCCAGTCGCCCGCATGCTGGAAGTTGCTCATGATGTAGGTCCAGCCGTTGATCTCGTCGACCGCGTGCAGGCCCGTCGATTCAGCGCCCGACGGCGCCGACAGAATGCGCGACAGCGACTTCGTATCGACGTTGTATGCCCACAGGAAGTTGTTGACGTGCCGGCCGCTGTCTTCGCCGATGAACAGCGTGCGCAGCTTCTCGGAGAACTTGAGGTTATCCGGATTCGCGATGCGCTCCGGGTTGCCGATGTTGCCGAGCGCATCGGCGGAAATGTCTTCGCCGACGAGCGCGGCGGGCGCGGCCATGTCGACCGGAACCCATTCGCTGTTGATCGCCGCGCCGGTCAGATCCTTCTGTCCGCCCTTCAGATTGAACGCGTACACCGCGCCGGAGTTGATGGTCTTGTCGACGGCGAATTCGGCCGCGTGCGCGTCGCCCTTGACCATAGACTTGACGATCTGCGACATCGCCGAGTACACGATCTTGTCCTTCGCGTTGACCGTCGTGCCTTCGAGCTTCGTGAAGCACATGCTCGCGCCGCGCAATGCCGCGTAGCGATGCGTCTCCAGAAACGCGGCCGCCTTCTCCATGCCCGGCTTGATGCGAATCCAGTTGAACGCGCCGTTGTAGTTGATGCGCGTATAGCTCGCATCGAGCGTCGCGCCGACGGTCGCATCGCTGACGACATCCATGATGTCGGCGAGCGTCAGCGTGTTGGCGAGGTTCTCGATTTCATCGCTCGTCGCGTGGCCGAGGTTCATCCACGTCAGATTGGCCGAGCCCGCGCCCGCCGATGACGTCATCGCGCATTTCGCGACGTAAAGCGTGCCGGCCGAAAGATCCGCTTCCTTGTCCGCGACGAACATGAAGACGCCGCCGTTGGTCGCGTCGTCGCCCATCATGACGGTGCGCTTGTCGGGCATCACTTGAATCAGCTCGTGCGAGATGCGGCCGAGGCAATAGTGCTTCTTGATCGTGCCGGTGCCGTCCGGGTTGACGGTGACTTCGGGCACATGGCCGTAGTGATACGGACGGGCCTTCGTTTGATCGCCGTAAAGGTTCTGGCTATACGCGAGGAACTGCGCGTCCTTCGAGCCGAGCGCCGCATCCGGCTCGTACTCTTCGCTCGACAAATGCGTGTTCCACGGCGAGAGGCTCGCGCCGCACGTGATCCACAGACCGTTCGCCTTCGAGGTATCGACGTTCGCGTAGCTCACGAGCGTCAGCTTGCCGGTGGCCGGATCCTGATCGAGCGTCAGCACGGCGATCGGCGACGGCAGGCGGCCGTACATGCTCGCGGCATTCTGGTCGCGCGTCGTGTATTCGAACTGCACGACGGCGAACACGGCGTTGCCCTTCACGCCCTTGACGGTCGTCTTGTCGAGCTTGATGAGCGACGTGCCGTCCGGGCAGTCCGAGAAGAACTGGCGCTCCTTGCCCGCCACCGACTTGTCGATGATCGGCTGATTGTCGATATCGAAATAGCCGCCCGCGACGATGGTGCCGCCGGCCGTGTTCGGCACGACATCGCCCGTCACGAAGAACGGCTGATACGCGAGCTTGTACGCGCGATTGCTGCCGTCGCTGAAGTTCACGGTCATGGTCGAGCCGACGGTGGTCTTCGCCATCGCCGCGGGATCGGCGAGCGTCGGCGCGGCCATGCTGCTGAACGTCGCCGTGGTGAACGCAGCCGTCGACGCGGGCGCGGACGCGTTCGTCGCCGCGTTGCTGTCGCTGCCGCCGCATGCGGTGGCGAGCAGCGAAGCGGCGGTCGCGCCGCCGAGCGGCAGCATCGGTGCGCCGGCGAGAATCTTGAGAGCTTTGCGGCGGGAGAGGTCGAGTGGCAGCGCCATGTGTGGTTCGAGTCCTTGATCGTGGGTTTGTACCGGCGATGAATGTCCCTGCTTCGGGCCGTTGCAGCCCGATGTGCCGGTTGACGCGCTACTTTAGGAAAGAAATGTGAAATTTGTTTGACAGGACGCTGTAATCTCTTGATTCCTCGACCGGAACGTAGAAATTCTCCGCTGAGGCTTTGCTATCGGCCGCTGGACCGACGGTTCCGATTCCGGCGGCGGCAATTTCAACGCCAACCAGGGCGCGCATTACGTCGTCGGCAATCGGCTGACGCTCGCCAAACGCACGGGCACCCTCGCCTGCACCAATCTGATGGCCACGTCGCCCGATCGGATCCGACAGCAACGCAAGCGTCACGAAGGACACCGTCTTCGCGGGCGGACAGGTCATGGGCGGCGGCATGAACGTCATGTCGCGACTGATGGGCAACGATGCGACGCATCCTCCCATCGCGATCGTGTCCGCCGCGAAGCTGCCCAACACGGGAGACGTCACCGGCGCCGTCGTGCTGGCGTGCAACTGATCGCCGCGCGACCGTTCTGATCGCATCGCGAAGAAAGGCCACTCATCAGTGGCCTTTTTTTTGGCTTCCAGTCTTGCGAAGGCGGCGCGTTCCCCACACGCTCCGACAATCAAACCACGCGCTTCCCGCAACTGACGCAGTACCGCGCGCCCGCCTGGATCGACGTGCCGCACGTCGGGCATCGGCTGGGATCGAGCGGCGTGTCGCACTGCTTGCAGACGGCCGTGTCCGGCGGATTCGACTTGCGGCATTGCGGGCAGATCACATCGGGCGGCAGCGGCGGAATCGAGCCGGGATGACGGCCCCACGATTCATCGCCGTCGTATTCCTGATAGCCGTCCCGATGACGCCGGTCATGCTCTCTCCGATGGCTGCCGTGCCCGCCGTGCCCGCCGTGCCCGCCGTGCCCGCCATGTCCGCCGAAGTGACCGTTCTCGAACAGCTTCCGCAAGAAACTCATGATTTGCTCCTTTTGCTGGTGAGGTGCTCAGTTGAAGCGCTTGTGCAGAATGCGCAGCCCGTTGCCGACGACGAGCAGGCTTGCGCCGACATCCGCGAACACGGCCATCCACATCGAACCGAGTCCGGCCACGGCGAGCGCGAGAAACACGCCCTTCACGACGAGCGCGAACGCGATGTTCTGCACGAGAATCGCGTGCGTCGCCGACGAAAGACGGATGAACGCGGCGATCTTGCGCAGGTCGTCGTCCATCAGCGCGACGTCGGCGGTTTCGATGGCCGTATCGGTGCCCATCGCGCCCATCGCGAAACCGATGTCCGCGCGCGCCAGCGCAGGCGCGTCGTTGATGCCGTCGCCGGCCATGCCGACCGCGCTGCCGTCCGCGCCGAGACTTTCGATGGTGCGCAGCTTGTCCTCGGGCAACTGGCCCGCCTCGACGCGATCGATGCCGACCGCGCTGGCGATGGCGCGCGCCGTGTGCGGGTTATCGCCCGAGAGCATCGCCGTCTGCACGCCGAGCGCGTGAAGCCGGGCGATCGCGTCGCGGCTCGATTCCTTCACGGTGTCCGCCACGGCGAAAAGCCCGAGGACGTTGTCCGCATCGGCGAGCATCACGACGGTCCTGCCTTCACGCTCCAGCGCTTCAGCCCGGCGCTTCGCATGGCTCGCGCCGCGTCCGATGTCTTCCATCATTCGCTGATTGCCGAGCCAGTAAGCACGGCCTTCGACGACACCGCGAACGCCGCGCCCCGGCACCGCTTCGAACGCCTCCACCGCGATGCGCGGCCCGCCGTCCTGGCTCGCGGCCTGCGCGATCGCGAGCGAAACCGGATGATCGGAACGGCCCGCGAGACTCGCCGCGATCGCGCGCACGCGGCCTTCGTCCATGCTCCGGTCGAGCAGCGCGAAATGCGTCTGCACCGGCTTGCCGTGCGTGATCGTGCCGGTCTTGTCGAACGCGAGCCAGCGCAGGCGCCGTCCGCGTTCGAGAAAGGTTCCGCCCTTCACGAGGATGCCGTGCCGCGCCGCCGCGGCGAGTCCGCTGACGATCGTCACCGGCGTCGAGATGACGAGCGCGCACGGACACGCGATGACGAGCAGCACGAGCGCGCGATAGATCCACGCGTACCACAACTCGTCGAACGCGAGCGGCGGCACGACCGCGACCGCTATCGCCACGAGAAGCACGAGCGGCGTATAGATGCGCGCGAAACGATCGACGAAACGTTGCGTCGGCGCCTTCGCACCTTGCGCGCTTTCGATCGCGCGGATGATGCGCGCAAGCGTCGTGTCCTTCGCCGCCGCCGATACGCGAAACTCGAACGAGCCGGTTTCGTTGACGGTGCCCGCGAACACATCGTCGCCCGGCGACTTTTCGACGGGCAGGCTTTCGCCGGTGATCGGCGCGTGGTTGACGGCGGAGCGCCCGGACGTGACGACGCCATCCAGCGCGATGCGCTCGCCCGGCCGCACGCGCACGACGGCGCCGCGCGTGACGGCGCTCGCTTCCATCGCGCGCCACAGGCCGTCGGCTTGCAGAACGGTCGCCGTGTCGGGCGCGAGCTTCATGAGTCCCGCGATCGCGTTGCGCGCCCTTTGCAGCGACTTCGCCTCGATGAGTTCGGCGATCGTGAAAAGCGCCATGACCATCGCGGCTTCCGGCCACTGTCCGATGACCATCGCGCCGGTCACGGCGATGCTCATCAGCGCGTTGATGTTGAGGTTGCCGTTGCTGATGGCGATGAAGCCCTTGCGATACGTCGAGAAGCCGCACGAAGCGATCGCGGCGAGCGCGAGCGCGACGACGAGCCAGGACGGTCCGCCGAACCCGCTCGCAGCCTCCGACGCCGCCGCCGCAACGCACGCGAAGGCGAGCATCCACACCGCGCGCTTGCCTGCGGGCGCGTCGTTGCGGGGTTCGGTGCGCGGCGTGAAGCCCAGTGCGCGCAACGCATCGAGAACGGATGCGAGCGCGTTGGCATCGTGTTCGACGGTCAGCACGCGACGCAGCAGATTGAACTCGACCGATCCGACTCCCGGCATGCCCGCGAGCTTCTTGCGGATCAGCGTCTCTTCGGTCGGACAATCCATCTCGTCGATGACGATCTCCGTCCGAACCGAAGCTTTCGTCTTTATTTCGTATTCCTTTAAATCATTTCGGACACGACGATCAGCCGGCTCAGGCCGGGGCTTGCCGATGCTCTCGGGACGTAACATACTGGCTCCTTTTCTTGACTTTTCCCGAATTGAACACCTTGGAGCCACTCCAGGGTCAAGAAAAAAGGATGCCGAAATGAAGATAGGGGAACTGGCGCGCATAGCGAATTGCACGCCCGATACGATCCGCTTCTACGAAAAGGAAGGGCTGATTCCGCCGCCTGCAAGGACGGACGCGAATTACCGGACTTACGACAAGACGCATGTCGAACGCCTGCGCCTTATCCGCAATTGCCGCGAGCTCGACATGACGCACGACGAAGTGCGCGCCCTGCTCTACGCATTGCAGGCGCGCTCGCCGGATTGCCGCGAAATCGATGCGCTCGTCGATGAGCATATCGGCCACGTAAGCGCGCGCATCGACGAATTGATGAGGCTGCGCGACCGGCTCACCGCATTGCGCGAGACATGCCGCGGCGAGCACGCCGTCGATTCGTGCGGGATCGTGCACGAACTGACATCGCAGAAGACGCCGGGACGCAGAACGAAGAAGTCACACGTCGGCTAGCGCTTCGTCCTGCATGCGCGTTACATGCGGCTTGCGTCGATGACCGCATCGGCGAATGCTTTCGGCGCCTCTTGCGGCAGATTGTGGCCGATGCCGCCCGCGACGTTCCGATGCTCATACTTGCCCGTGAACTTCTTGGCATACGCCGACGGATCGGGATGCGGCGCGCCGTTGGCATCGCCTTCCATCGTGATCGTGGGCACGCCGATCGTCGGCGCGCTCGCGAGCCGCTGTTCGAGCGCGTCGTATTGCGCTTCGCCCTGCACGAGCCCGAGACGCCATCGATAGTTGTGAATCACCACGGCGACGTGATCGGGGTTATCGAACGATTTCGCGGAACGGTCATACGTCGCGTCGTCGAAGTTCCATTTCGGCGATGCGAGTTGCCAGATCAGCTTGTTGAAAGCATGACGGTTCGCCTCGTAGCCCGCCTGGCCGCGCTCGGTCGCGAAGTAGAACTGATACCACCATGCGAGCTCGGCTTTCGGCGGCAGCGGCGCGCGATTCGCCTGCTGGCTGCCGATCAGATAGCCGCTCACCGAGACCATCGCCTTCACGCGTTCCGGCCACAGCGCCGCGATGATGTTCGCCGTGCGCGCGCCCCAGTCGAACGCGCCGAGCGTGGCCTGCTGAATCTTGAGCGCATCCATCAACGCGATGATGTCCACCGCGACCACCGCCTGCTGTCCGTTGCGCGGCGTGTCGGCGGAAAGAAAGCGCGTGGAGCCGTACCCGCGCAGATACGGCACGATCACGCGATAACCCTGCGCCGCGAGCATCGGCGTGACTTCCGCGAATGCGTGGATGTCGTAGGGCCAGCCGTGCAGCAGGATCACCACGGGACCGTTCGCCGGACCCGCTTCCGCATAGCCGATGTTGAGCGCGCCCGCGTCGATCTGGCGAATGCCGGCGAAGCCCGCACTCGACGATGCGCGCGGCGCGGTCTGCGCGCGCACGAGGTCGCTGAAACCGAGCTGCATCGCGCCTACACTCGCGACCGCCGTGCCGAGCAAGCGTCGGCGCCGCGCGTTGATCTGATCGTCCGGCATCTTTTGATTCTCCTTGTCCATGTAGTCGATGAAAAACGTTCACGCAGCCGATGCGCGCAGTTCGGCGAGCGTCGGCCCGAGCGGTCGCACACGCATGCGCGAATCGAGATTGCGCCAGGGCAGATCGGCCGGATCGGCGGCCATCGGGCCGGGCGCTTTCGCGACGAGCACGCGCTCGGCGATCGGCTCGAAATCGGCGCGGAAATGCACCGAGCTCTTGTTCACCAGAATCTTCATGCGCTCGGGCTCGATGCCCGCAACGCGAAAGAGATTGCGGTCGAAGACCTGCATCTTGATGCTGCTCACCGCGATACGCACGCCGCCGATACGCAGGCAAGCGGTCGGTCCCAGTTCGCCCGACATGCCATTGAGCATCGGGCCGTCGAAGCGAAAGCGGCCATCCGACAAATACTCGACTTCGAACTCGCCTTCAAGCGGCGCGTCGCCGGGCACGTTCGAGCCGCCGCCCAGCGCTATCCTGATGCGGGCGCCGACGCCCGCGCGATGCGCCGCATGCGCCGCCTTCTCGTCCCAGATAACGCCTACCGCAGCGTCGCGCGCGTCGTGGCGCAGCAGTGCGCGGACCATGCCCATCGTGTTCGAATCGCCGCCGACGCCCGGATTGTCCTGCGTATCCGCGATGATGACGGGCTTGCCCGCATCGCGGCTCGCGTCGATCGCTTCACGCGCGGCTTCATCGGGAGAGAGGAACGGCACGTTCCAGCGCGCTTCTTCGTCCACGAGTTGCGTGTATAGCCTGTCGACCGCGAAGTCCGCCGCCTCGCCGTCGAGCGCGTAGCCCCAGAACACCGGACCGCATTCGTCGAAATCCGATGCCGGAAAGCCCGGCGCGAACGACAGCGACACGACATCCTTCTCCAATGTCTCGAGCATGGCGTACATGCCGCGCGCCGGTTCGACGAGCGTGCACATGCCGTTCACCGGAATCAGAAACGGAATGCGCCGCATCGCGCGCGCGAACGGCTTCCCGTGTTCGATGCGCTTTGCCAGCAGATGCGCCGCGCGCAAGCCCGTTTCGGCCATATCGACGTGCGGATACGTGCGATACGCGACGAGTGCATCCGCGAGTTCGACCATGCGCGCCGTGACGTTCGCATGCAGGTCGAGCGAAACGACGAGCGGCATCGCATCGCCGACGATGTTGCGCACGCGCGCCAGCAGTTCGCCTTCGCCATCGTCGAGATGTTCGGCGACCATCGCGCCGTGCAGATCGAGATAGATCGCGTCGAAGCCGCCTGCCTGCACGCGATCGACGATCGCGCCCGCGATGCGCTCGTATGCGTCCTGCGTCACATGCGCCGATGCGCTCGCGCCCGCCCAGATCACCGGAATCGGCTCGTGCCCTTGCGCCTCGGCCCATTGAATGAAACCGCCGATCGGCACGTTCACGTCGCGCAGCTCGAGGACATCGTCGCCGTGCGCCATCGGCGGAAAGCCTTCGCCCTGGATGAAGCTCTGGTAGCTCGCCTTCGTCGGCGCGAAGGTGTTCGTTTCGTGCTGGAATCCTGCGATCAGAATCTTCATGACCTTTGTCCTTTCGAGTATCGATTGATGTTCAGGCCGCGCGTGCCGTGGCCGCGGCAGCCGTGCGCCTGTTCGCGAGAATCAGCACGCAGGACAGCGCCGCCATGCACGCCATCACGACGAGGCCGCCGTTCGTGCTGCCGGTCGCGGACTTGACCCAGCCGATCATCGCGGGGCCCCAGAATCCGCCCGACAAGCCGATCGTGTTGATGAGCGCGATGCCGCCCGCCGCCGCCGGGCCGGAAATCGTTTCGGAAGGAATCGCCCAGAACACCGTGTAGGCCATCCACATGCAGGCGGTGGCGAGCGTGAGCAGCGCGAGCGTCGCGACGACGTTGCCGTTCGCATACGGCGTCATCACGAGCAGCGCGGCGGCGGCGAGCGCGGGCACTGCGCTGTGATAGCGGCGCTCGCCGACCTTGTCGGAACGGCGGCCCGCTGCGTACATCGCGACGGCCGCGGCGACGTACGGAATCGCGACGTACCAGCCGAGGCGGATCGTGTCGTGCATGGAGCCGCTGAGACCCTGCTCCTTGATGAGCGTCGGCAGCCAGAAGCTGATCGCGTAGATTGGAAAGATGATGCAGAAGTACGCGATCGCCAGCAGATAGATGCGCGGGTTCTTCGCGATCTCCGCGAACGATTCGATGCGATGCGACGCGCCGCCGTGATGACCGACTTCCGCCTCGACGAGCCGCTGTTCGTCCTGCGTGAGCCAGCGCGCATCGGCGGGACGATTGGCGAGCACGCGCCACACGAGCGCGCCGAGCGCGATGCACGGCAGGCCTTCGACGAGGAACATCCACTGCCAGCCCGCGAGTCCGCCGACGCCGCCGAGCGACGCAATCAGCCACGCCGACAGCGGCCCGCCGACGACACCGCCGAGCGGCCCCGCGACGAACACGAGCGCAATCGCGCGCGCCATGCGCTTCGGGCCGTACCAGTTCGAGAGGTAATAGATCATGCCTGGCGCGAAACCCGCTTCGAAGACGCCGAGCAGGAAGCGCATCGCGTAGAACGCGGGCACGTTGCGCACGAAGAGCATGCACGCCGACGTGATGCCCCACAGCACGAGAATGCGGCTGAACGTGAGACGCGCGCCGATCTTCGGCAACATCAGGTTGCTCGGAATCTCGAACAGCACATAGCCGATGAAGAAAATCCCCGCGCCGACGCCGTACGCTGCATCGGAGAAGCCGAGATCGCTTTGCATCTGAAGTTTCGCGAAGCCCACGTTCACGCGGTCCAGATACGCGAACATGTAGCACGCGATGAGGAGCGGCAGCAGCCGCCAGTTGATTCTGCTGTAGAGCGCCGAAACGGCATCGCCGCTGCGCAGGGTCTGGATCGTCGACATCCGCGTCTCCTTGTCTCGTCTTCCCTTTCTCGGGTAAGGCGATGTTGAGCGCGTGCGACCGTGCGAGCAAGAGCAACAAAGTTCACGTATCGTTGCTCTGCGAGCAACGCATTCCTTCCCATACGGACGACGACCATGCGCGAAATCAATCAGCAACGTCTGCGCTATTTCCACGAAGTGCTCACGCACGGCACGATTCGCGGCGCGGCGGATCATCTGAACACGTCGCCGTCGGTGATCGCGCGGCAGATCAAATTGCTGGAAAACGAACTCGACACGACGCTCTTCGAGCGCGAGCCGCGCGGCGTGCGGCCGACCGAAGCGGCGTTCCATCTGCTCGAATTCTGGCGCGGCTATCGTTCGCAGCAGGAGAAGTTCGAGGATCAGCTGCATGCGCTCAAAGGCCTGCAGCAAGGGCAGATTCGTCTCGCGGTGAGCGAAGGCTATGTCGATACGCTCGTCGACGATGTGCTCGCGCCGTTCTGCGCGCGCTATCCGCGCCTCGAAATCGACGTGCAGATGCTCGCGGTCGACGATCTGCTCGAAGAAGTCGCGCAGAGCCGCGCGCATATCGGGCTCGCGTACAACCCGCCGCCGCACGAGCGCATCGAGATTCGGGCAAGCTCGCCGCAGCCGGTCGTGCTGCTCGCGCGGCGCGATCATCCGCTGGCCGTGCGCGGCGGCGTCGCGCGGATTCGCGATCTGCTCGAGTATCCGCTCGCGCTGATGCCGCCCACGTTCGGCATCGGCCATGTCGTGAAGATGCTCGAAACCACCGACGATCTCGCGATCCGCCCGACGCTCACGACGAACTCGCTCGGCGCGCTGAAGCGCTTCGTGGCCGCGGAAAATTTCATGACGCTGATCGGCGAATTCGCCGCGTATCGCGAGCTAGCGAGCGGCGAGCTGACGACGATACCGGTCGCGCATCCGCTTTTCGAGAGCGCGCAGGCGAAGCTGCTCGCGAAAGCCGGACGTCCGCTCGCGGCCGGGCCGCAGGAACTGCTCGACTGGATTCTGACCCGCATGCCGATGTTCGCGCATGCGCGCGCCGCGCCCGTCAGACGAACGCGCGCTCGGGCACGTCGCAAGTGATCGCGGAACGGCGCTTGCTGCGCTACGGAAAACATCCTCAGGAGAATGCGATGAACCGCGAACCGTCAGATCCCGTGCAGCGCGCCGACGACCGCCGCGAGGCGCTCGGCGAGGGCGACGTCAAGGAAAAAAGCGATGGCACGATCGAGCAGCGCGAGCACGGCAATATCGATCCGACGCTCGTTCCGAAGGGCAAGGATCATCCCGAGCAAGGGCCGTACACGCCCGAGCACGATCTGAAGGATCCCGACACCTCGCCGGACGCAAGCGCCGACCATCCGAAAGGCAAGCGCGACTCGGAGGCGTGAAACGCCTATTGCCCGCCGTCGAGCCTCGCCTTCTCCGCCGCGATCTGATCGGCGATCTTCGCGGCGAGCGCATCGAGCGAGGAAATCGACTGAACCTCGTTGATGACGAAGCGCGCCGCGGCGCCGTAGGGCTTCGGCGCGGCCGCCGATTTCTGCCCTTTCAGTTCGCCGCTCGTGTCGATCTGCGCCGGCGCGGCGTCCGGGCTCGCCGCGAGATTGGCGAGCTGCACGGTGACATGCGTGTTGGGCGTCTTGTCGGATGAACCCATCGACGGCAACGCGGAGCCGAATCCGCTCGACAGCGTTTCGTCGAACTCCCCGCTGACGAGCCAGCCCGATGCCGGCGGCGGCGAATCCGCCGTCACATGGCAAGCGGCGAGACCTTTCCCGTTCAGCGCCTTGACGATGCCATCCGCCAGCGCCGATGCGTTCTGATCCACTTTCACCGCATTGCGCGCCGATCGCAATCGCGAGCCGAGCACATGCGACGCGCCGCTTTCACGGCTGACGGCCGTAAAGTCGCGTACCTGTATCAGTTGGCCGGCCGCGGGCGGGCACTGCGGCGCGGACTGGGCGCATGCAAGCGAGCCGATCGTGGCCAGCGCAACGCCCAGGCAAAAGGTCTTCATCGGTGCTCTCCGTCGGAGAACGATCGTCGTCAACCGCCGCAGCAACACGCCCAACGCGAAGATCAGGTGGCTCATTGCGTCCATCCTCCGTTTCCGGCCCGCATCCGCGAATGCCGCGATGATAACGCCGGGCGGCCCGCGCGGGCACGCGTTTAGCGCACGGTCGCGGCGTCTTCTGCGTCTGTCCGCATCATCAGGCTCGCGAGCAGGACGGGGCGGCTCAACAGAAAACCCTGCACCTTGTCGCAGCGCACGTCGCGCAGCGTGTCGAGCTGCTCCTGCGTCTCGACGCCTTCCGCGACCACCGTCACGCCGAGCTTGTGCGCGAGATCGATCACGCCTTCGACGACCGTGCGCACCATCGCGTCGGTGGCGATGTTGTCGACGAAGGATTTGTCGAGCTTCAGCACGTCCGGCCGGAAGCGCGCGAGATAGCTGAGACTCGAATAGCCGGTGCCGAAATCGTCGATGGCGATGCGTACGCCCATCGCGCGAACGTTCGACAGCACGACCTGCGCATCATCGACGTTGTCGATCAGCGCGGATTCGGTGATCTCGAGCGTGATGC
The DNA here is from genome assembly GCF_023630905.1 of Caballeronia sp. ATUFL_F1_KS4A. NCBI lineage: Bacteria > Pseudomonadati > Pseudomonadota > Betaproteobacteria > Burkholderiales > Burkholderiaceae > Caballeronia > Caballeronia sp. ATUFL_F1_KS4A. The sequence goes on from NZ_JALQEB010000035.1 coordinate 19,814, forward strand.
GGTTCGAATCGATGCCGGCGCGCCTGATCGCGTGCCGCAGAACCGACACGAGGCGCGGATCGCGGAACTGTTTCGGCGACACGTTGAGCGCGACCGAGCAAGCCTGCGGCAGCGCGAGCGCGAGTTGCGACCCGGCCTGCACGGCCTCGCGAATGACCCAGTGCCCCGCCTCGACGATCAGCGCGCTCTCTTCGAGCACCGGCACGAACGCGCCCGGACCGAGCAGCCCGAGCTGCGGATGATTCCAGCGCAACAGCGCCTCGACACCGACAAGGGCACCCGAATCGACGCGATATTGCGGCTGATAATGCAGCACGAACTCGTTCTCGCGGATCGCGCCGTGCAGTTGCGCTTCGAGATGCGCGCGCGCGAGATCGTCCTTCTCGCGATCGCCGAACACGCGAAACGTGTTGCGGCCCGCGCGCTTCGCGGCGTACATCGCCATGTCGGCGCTGATGAAAAGCGCTTCGGGCGTGCGTCCGTGTTCGGGATAGAGCGCGACGCCGATCGAGCACGTCATCGTCACGCTCTTGCAGTCGATCTCGATCGGACGATGGCACGCGAGCGAGAGCTTGCGGCACGCGCGCTCGATGCTTTCCTGATCGAAGCTGCCGGGCAGGATCACGGTGAACTCGTCGCCGCCCGGCCGCGCGCCCACGGCGCCATCGGGCAGCGTTTCCGCGATGCGTCGCGCGATGGTGCGCAGCACCGCATCGCCGGCGATATGACCGGCAGTGTCGTTGATCGACTTGAAGCGATCGATGTCGATGAAGAGATACGCGAACGGCGCGAGCGCTTCACAGCGCTTCACGAGCGCGTCCATCATCGCGTTGCGATTGGCGAGTCCGGTGAGGCTGTCGGTGTTCGCGAGCCGATGCAGTTCCTGAAGGCGCTGGCGCTCGTCGGTGGCATCGACGCACACGCTCACGACGCGCGACACCGCGCCGTCCTCGATGACCGGATAAATATCTGCGCGCACCCAGCGCGTGCGATCGTGCGGCAGGCAGAGACGAAAATAGCTCTGCGTGGCCGCGCCCGTGTTCACGGCGGTACGCATTTCGTCGCGCAGCGCGGGCAGGTCTTCGGGATGCACGCTTTGCGACCAGGCGGTCTGATCGGCTTCGAGCGCGGACATCGGCATTTCCCACATGCGTTCGAACGCGGAGCTCACATGCAGAAGCTCGCGGAAATCGCGCGTCGCGGTCCAGAAGACGGCATCGACGTGATCTTCCATGTCCTTTTGCACGCGCGCGTTGCCGCGCAATTCGTCGATGAGATTGCGCTCCGCCGTGATGTCGCGCGACTTGCACAGCACCGCGCTCACCCGTCCGTGCTCGCCGTAGACGGGCGCGAAGGTCGACGTCCACCATTTCAGCGTGCCGTTCATCGTGCGGCAGGCTCCGGAGAACGACGTCGATTCACCCGCTTTCGCGCGTTCGAAGGCACGCCGCGCGTCGGGGCCGTCCCAGAGCGCGAGCCAGTCGACGCCGATGAGATCGTCTGCGTGATCCGCTTCGATGAGCCGCCCGCCGACCTCCGAAATGCACATGATGCGGCCTTCGAGCGACAGCAGCTTGAGACAGTCCTCGGCGATGGCGAGCAGCCCATGCGCGACCTGACGTGCGACGAAGATCTTGCGATTCGCTTCGTGCATGCGATGCACGACGAACGCCGCGCCGAAGACGAGCACGCCGAGCAACACGTTCCACGGCAGCGGCACGAAGAAGGTTCCGCACGCGGCGGCGAGCACGCCGAGCGGCGCGGGACCGAGCGCACCGAAACGGCGTGCGCGTTCGATGTAAGGCCGGTTCCTGGCGATGGTGTCGCCGATGGTCCCGAGGAAATCGTTGGCGCCTCTCTGCACCGTTCTGGCCCTGTTCTATTGATGGGTTTGATCGGTGTTTATCGGCGCGGAGAAGAAAGTCTTGAGAAAGGAACCGCTACGCCGCGGCCTGCAACGCCCCCGCGATTTCCTTCGCCAGCGCCTCCGCGCGATACGGCTTGCCGAGCAAGGTCACGTTCGGCCGCAGCACGCCATCGCGCGAGATGATGTCGCGCGTATAGCCGGAGACGTAGATCACCGGCACGGGCCGCTCCTGCGAAAACGCCCATTCCGCGAGATCGGCGCACTTCACTTTGCCGGGCATCACGACGTCGGTGAGAATCAGGTCGACGTTCACGCCGCTTTCGAGCACGCTCATCGCGGCATCGCCGTTAGCGGCGCGCAGCACCGTGTAATGCATCGCTTCGAGTATCGCGACCGTCGACATCAGCACGGCGGGATCGTCATCGACGACGAGCACCGTCGCGCCGCCCGTGTGCGCCGTCATCGCATCGACGCGCAGTTGCGCGGTTTCATCGTCGAAGCTGCGCGGAAAGAACATCTCGACCGTCGTGCCCACATCGACCGAACTCGACACCGCGATATGCCCGCCCGACTGCTTGACGAAGCCGAACACCATCGAGAGGCCGAGACCCGTGCCGTGCCCTTCCGGCTTCGTCGTGAAGAACGGCTCGAATGCGCGTTCGAGCACGTCGGGCGCCATGCCCGCGCCGGTGTCCGATGTGGACAGCTTCACGTATTCGCCCGGATGCAGACCCTTGCCCTCGCACGCCGCGGCATCGAGCGCTTCGTTCGAGCAGACGAGCGTGAGCTTGCCGTCGCCGCGCATGGCATCGCGCGCGTTGATCGCGAGATTCAGCAGCGCGTTTTCCAGTTGATTGCGGTCGACGCAGAAGTTCCATGCGTGCTCCGCGAGCAACGTGTTGATGGATACCGACGGTCCCACTGCATGCTGCAAGAGCTCGCGCATCTCTTTGAACAGGCGCTGCGGATTGATCACGACCGGCGACTGCGGTTGCCGCCGCGCGAACGACAGCAATTGCGAAGCGAGCTTCGCGCCGCGCTGCACGGCTTCCATCGCGGCGTGTACGCGCTCGGGCACGCGGCTGTCCGTCGGCGGCAAATACTGCAGCAATTGCAGGTTGCCGCTGATCGCCTGCAGCGTGTTGTTGAAGTCGTGCGCGACGCCGCCCGTCATCGCGCCGAGCGCTTCCATTTTCAGGCTCTGACGCAATTGCGCCTCCACCGCGATGCGCGCGGCCACGGCTTCGGAGATCTTGTCTTCGAGACCGCGCGTCAGTTCCCGCAAGGTCTCTTCGGCGATCCTGCGATCGTGAATGTCGATGATGACGCCGGGAAAGCGCATTGGTCTGCCGGTTTCGTCGTGGTCGCAGCGGCCGGTGGCGAGAATCCAGGTCCATCGCGCATCGCCGGAAAGGATGCGGTATTCGGCGCGAAACGGCTCGCCGTGCTGCAGCGTGCGCACGATAAGCCCCCTGACGCGTTCCAGATCCTCGGGATGGATCTTCGCGAACGCCGCCTCGATCGGCATGCCGCGCGCCACTTCGTCGAGCGAAAACGAAAAGGTGCGCGCGAAGCGCTCATCGCCTTTCACGCGATTGTCGGGAATGTCCCACACGAACGTGCCGAGCACCGCGCCGGAATTGAGCGCGAGCTGCAAGCGCTCATCGGCTTCGCGAAACGCGCGTTCGGCTTCGGCGCGCGTGCGTTCGAGCAGCACGCGCCCGGTCGTTTCGACGACGATCGCGAGCACGCCGACGGGCACGCCTTCGTTCGACGCGACCGGGCTGTAATGCAGATCGAGCCACACTTGCGCATCGCGACCGTCGCGCGGCAACGTAAAGCTCATGTCGCGATACGAAAGCGATTCTCCGCGCAGTCCCGTATCGAGCACATTGCGATTGAACTCGGCCGCCTCGGGCCACGCCGCTTCGATCGGCATGCCGAGAATGCGCGGATGACGCCCGCCCGAAAAATGCGCGTATGCGTCGTTATAGAGCAGCGTGCCTTCGTCGCCCCATAGCACGGCCATCGGCAACGCGTTGCGCAGCATCATCTGCACGACGGAGCGCAACACTTGCGGCCATGCGTCGATGGGACCGAGCGGCGTCGCGCGCCAGTCGTAGTCGCGAATGGCGCGCGCTGTTTCGCCGACCCAGGAATCGAGCTGACGGTGATCGGAGATATTCGAAGTCAAAACCGGCCTTAACTGTCTGAAGAATCGCGTGGTCGTTCGCGAATTCGACAGCATAAAGGCTATTCGTTCAGACCTGAAGCGCTACCCGCCATGCCTCTTATCCGCGCTTCGGTTTGCGCACCGCGCGCACCTTGCCCGTGCGCCCGCCGCCGCAGAAAAAGCGGTCGCGTCCATCCGATTCGAGTCCCGACACGCCCACGCCTTCGGGCATGTCGAGCCGCTCGATGACTTCGCCCGATTGCGCATCGATGTGCCGCAACTCGCTTTCGTCGCCTTCCCACGTCGCGTGCCACAGTTCGCCGTCGATCCACGTCACGCCCGTCACGAAGCGATTCGACTCGATCGTGCGCAGGACCGCGCCATCGTCCGGATCGATCTGATGAATCTTGCGTTCGTTGTACTGCCCGACCCAGAGCGTGCCCTCGGCCCACGCGAGCCCCGAGTCCGCGCCACCGCCCGGCGCGGGAATCGTCGACACGACGCGACCGGTTCGCGGATCGATCTTCTGGATGCGGTCCTCGGCGATCTGAAACAGATGCTCGCCGTCGAACGCGGTGCCCGCATGCGCCGCGACTTCGAGCGTTCGCGCCTTCTCGCCGCTTTCGGGATCGAAGGCGTTGAGCGTATCGCCGGCGGCGAACCACACATGCTCGCCGTCATACGTGACGCCATGCACGCCGTCGATATCCGGAAAAGGCCCATATTCGCGGATGATTTCCGCCTTCGCGCGTTTCATCGCCGTCCTCCTGATGATTGATTCGATGGCTTCATGCTAATCACTCGCGAGATCGACGGGGAGTAACAAGGCCGTCGCGAATCCGGGCATCGGCGGCGTGGTCCAGCGGCGCGCACGGCCGCGACCGAATGATTGCACCTTGCCGCTCGCGGCGAGCGCATCGAGCGATCGCTGCACCGTGCGCTGACTCGCGCCAAGCGCAATGGCGAGCGCGGAGCTGGACCACGATTCGCCATCGGCGAGAAACGCGAGCAGCGGCGCATGTCCGTCTTCGACGGGCAACGCGAGCACCGCAACGTCGCGCGCGTGAAGCGGCTTCAGCACGAAGCCGCGCGGCGTCGCATCGATGTTCGCGTGTGCGCGCAGCATCGTGCGCAGCCGGCCCATCTCGACGCGCAAGCGCGCGCGATGCGTTTCGTCCGCTTCACGAATGCGAAACGCGCGCAGGATCAGCGCGTCGCGAGGCACATCGCCGGGCCACGCTTGCGCAAGCATGCGCGCGAGCGTGAAGAGCACGGGGCGCGTCGCGAGCGACATCGACGTGCCGTTTTCGCGCACGCAAAGACGGCACGCATCGACGACGAAGGCATTCGATGCGAACAGCGCTTCGACTTCATGGAGCCGGAGCAGCCGCTCTTCGCCCTGCGCGATGAGACGCGCGGCGGGCGCGTTGAGGATGCGCCACGCGCTGTCGACTTCGGCGGCGAGCGCGGGAATCGCAGCCTCACGCGCGGCAAGCGTCGCGCGTTCCAGCGCCGCGCGCGCCGCGTGGGTCTGCAGACGGCGCATCGCGATGCCCGCGTCGATGAGTTCATGCGCGGCCCGCGATGCAGCGGGCAGCGCCGCATGATCCAGTTCGACGAGCATGCGTTGCGCATCGTCGATCCGTCCGATGAGAAGCGCGCGCCGCACTTCGAGATAGCGCGCGTGCGCGGCGTTGACGTGATCGCCGTGCGCTTCGAGAATCGCGCGCGCATGATCGAGCGCCTTCGCGGGCCACGCGAGATCGCGCGATGCGAGCGCGATTTCCGCTTCCGCAACGATGCAGCGCGAACGCGCCAGCGCCTCTTTCGCGCCGAACGCGCGCGCCGCGCTTTTGACGAGCGCGCGCGCCCGAACGAAGTCGCCGAGCTGCGCCATCGCGATGCCGCGCAACGCGAGCGCATTCGCATCCTCGCGCAACGCGATGCGATTCAGCGCGCCGAGCGGATCACCCGCCGCGAGCGCGCGCGCCGCCGCCGTGATCAGCGAATCCATGCGAATCCCGACACACTTGTCACTCCTTTGCCGTGCACGCCCGCGACTAATCTAACACCGTACTCGACGTGCCTTGGCAGGAAGGACATCATGAACATCGAACGAGAGAGCAGCCGCTTCGTCGCGATCATCGCGCTCGTCGTCGTGGCGAGCGTGATCGCGATTCATGCGATGCACATGCCGATGTCACCGATGAGCGAGTGGCCGATGCCCGGCGGCTGGATGTCATCGCCCGCCTTCACGCCGATGTGCGGCCGCGCATGGTTGCGCGCGATGGCGGCGTTCATCGGCATGTGGCTCGCGATCGTGAAGGCGACGCTCTTCGTCTTCGATCCGCGGACATTCAACGCGACATGCGACGCGCCAGCACATGCGCGCCCAGCACGCAAACGATGCCGATGACTCCGCCCGCGAGCACATGCGTGAGCCGCTCGAACGCATCGGCGGCGGACTGATTCGCCAGCATGATTGCAAGCGCAACGAACATGCAGCGAAAGAAGTATCCGACGATATAGCGCTGAAATGCGACGAGCGTGAGGAACGCGGCGAGCGTCGCGAGCGTGACGGCCATGCCCGAATGCGGCACGACGAAGCGCCCGAGCACGATGCCGATCGGCACGCCCGCGATCACGCCCCACGCGCGGTTCCGCAGCTTCGTGCGCGCCGTATCGACCGAACCGGTGACGATGCTCGCCGCGCCCCAGATCACCCAGTTCGCGTGATCCATGTGCGCGTACACGACCATCATCGCGGCAATGCCGACGCTTGCGAGCATCGCCGCGAGGTCTTCGCCGAAGGGCGCGCGTTCGCCGAAATCATCGAGATTGGACCAGCGTGACGCGGGCTTGCCACGCGAGCGCATATGCGCCGACAACATCGCGGGCACGAGCGCGGCAAGGAGATAAGGCAACCAGGCGGGCGCGGCGTGCAACAACGCATCGACGGTGCGTCCGCCGTGCAGTTCGTTCGCGAGAATGAGCACAGGGATGAAAGTCCAGTTGCCGACCGTGCGAAGTTTCGACCCGCGCGATGCCAGCAGAATCACGCACGCCGCGAGCGTCATGCACGCAACGACGAAGAACGCCGGCACGAGTTCGGCAAGCAGCAGCAGATACGTCCCGGCGATGACCGCGAGTCCGTGCGCGACGACGCCAGGCGGTCTCAACGCGAGCTGGTCTTGCGCGATGGTCGTGGCGATCGCGAGCAGCGACGCCTTCATCCATAGCGCGTCGCCGGTGGCGAGCGCAAGCGCGACGAAAGGCAGCAGCGCGATCGTTGCGTGCGCGAGCGGCCAGAACTTGATCTCGCTGGCGATACGAAGATGCGGTGCATCGGCGGACATGCGCTGTGGCCTCTTCGTGAGTTCGCATGAAGTTTAGTCGTCGATCCCGGCCGATGTGAACAATCGCTTGCAATGCGCCGTCGATTCCCGGTTCGCTCCGGCAAAACCCTTGAAACAAGGCTTCTTCGCATGACCGTGCTAAAACATCATTTAAACGTTTTCTAAAGGACTTTGCGCTGCGGTCGTTATACAGATCAGCCGATGCACTCATCGGCGGCGCGGCAGACGAAGCATCGCCGTCACCGCTCGCGCACGCGCCCTTGCGATGCAGCCACCTTGAGAGAGCTATGTTTTCCACAATCAAAGGCCGACTGGCCTTGGCCATGATGCTTCTGAGCGCACTTCTGATCGCGGTCGGCATGGTCGGACTGATCGGCATGACTCAGTCCAACACGGTCACGCACGACCTCTTCACGAATGAAATGCCGAGCGCGGTATCGGTCGGCAATGCGGAAATGTTCGTGGCGCGCGAGCGTCTCTCCTTCGATCGGGCGGCGCTGAACGTGGGCACGCCCGCGGCGGAAGAAGCCATCGGACGCGGCGCGTTGATGCGCAAGTCTTCCGACGAAGCCTGGACGAAGTACTCCGGATTGCCGCAGGGCCCGGAAGAGAAAGTGCTCGCCGAGAAGTTCGGCGCGCAGCGTCTCGCAGTGCAGAAGCTGCTCGACGAAGGCTATGCCGATATACGCGCGCAGGATCAGGCGAAGATCGTCGCCGATGCGAACGCGATGCAGGTCTCGTTCAACGAGCTGGCGAAGACGGGCATCTCGCTGCGCAAGCTGCAATTCGATCAGGCGAAAGCCGCCTATGACAACGGCCAGCAAGTCTTCGGCATGTTCCGCATGGCGTCGATCATCGCGATCCTCGTGGGCATCGCCGCTTCGTTCTATTCGTGGGTGTCGCTGCGCCGTCGCATTTCGCGTCCGCTCGATGTGGCGCTTGCGCAGTTCGATGCGATCGCGAGCGGCGATTTGCGCAGCAACGTGAAAGTGACGTCGAACGACGAAATGGGCCAGTTGTTGCGCGGTCTCGCGACGATGCAATCGAGCCTCATCGATACGGTGCGCACGGTGCGCGGCGGCAGTGAGTCGATTGCGTCCGCAACCAAGCAGATCGCGGCGGGCAATGTGGATCTTTCGTCGCGCACCGAAGAACAGGCGTCGGCGCTTCAGGAAACCGCGTCGAGCATGGATCAGCTGACCGGCACGGTCAAGCAGAACGCCGACAACGCGCGCCAGGCGAGCGTGCTTGCTGCGAATGCGTCGGAGATCGCGGGCAAGGGCAGCCATGTCGTGTCGCAGGTCGTGACGACGATGGGCGAGATCAACCATAGCTCGTCGAAGATCGCGGACATCATCACGATCATCGAAGGCATTGCGTTCCAGACGAACATTCTCGCGTTGAACGCAGCCGTCGAAGCGGCGCGCGCCGGTGAAGAAGGCCGCGGCTTCGCGGTCGTCGCTGGGGAAGTGCGCTCGCTCGCACAGCGTTCGTCGGCGGCGGCGAAAGAGATCAAGGAGCTGATCGACAACTCCGTCGAGCGCGTGCAATCGGGCGCCGCGCTCGTCGATGAAGCCGGCCGCACGATGACGGAGATCAGCACGGCGGTGCAGCGTGTGACCGACATCATGGGCGAGATCGCGGCGGCGTCGGAAGAGCAAAGCAGCGGCATCGAGCAAGTGGCGCGCGCCGTCACGCAGATGGATGAAGTGACGCAACAGAACGCGGCGCTCGTCGAGGAAGCGGCGGCGGCTGCGCAATCGCTGGAAGATCAGGCGGGCGCATTGCGCACGGCGGTGGAGACCTTCCGTCTTCACGATGAAGGCATGCGCGCGACGGCCTGACGCCCTTTCGCGTCTCGATGATGCACGGCTCGCGATTCTTCGGGACGCGAGCCGTTTGTCTTTTGCCGAGCCATAACCGCCGGTAATCACCTCATGAGGCGAATTCAATAGACGGCTATCGCTGTTTTCGCGAGACTGCGGAGCGTCGGATCGACATGCGGTCCGTCCTCGATAAAAGAGCGCGCGCAACGAATCAGCCAGCGCGCAACAAGCCTCGGAGGAGACATAGAAGATGCTGCATCGACCCAGAGTCACCCGCTCCGTGCTCGCGCTGATGTGCGCGATGTCGTTCATCATGTACCTCGATCGCGTGAACCTGTCCGCTGCGGCGGGCCTCATACGCGACGATCTTCATCTCACCAATACCGACGTCGGCCTCGTGTTCGGCGCGTTCGCCTATACGTATGCGATCTGCCAGGTGATCGGCGGATGGTTCAGCGATCGATTCGGCGCGAAGACGACGCTCGTGCTGTGCGCGTCGATCTGGATCGTCGCGACGATCGCGACGGGCTTCGCGGGCGGCGTCGCGTCGCTGTTCTGCGCGCGCATGTTGCTCGGCGTCGGCGAAGGCGCGGCGCTGCCGGCGCAGGCGCGCGCGCTCGTCAACTGGTATCCGGCGAGCAAGCGCGGCTTCGTGCAGGGGCTCACGCATTCGTTCTCGCGTCTTGGCAACGCGCTTACGCCGCCGTTGATCGCGTTGCTGGTCGCGTTCGCTTCGTGGCGTGCGTCCTTCGTGCTCGTCGGCGCGCTGACGGCCGTGTGGGTGATCGTTTATGCGTGGTACTTCGCGGACAATCCGCGCAAGCATCGGCATATGACGGCGGAGGAAGAAGCGGAGTTGCCGCCGGAGAACAAGGTCGCCGTCGACAAGACGCGCGAACCGACGCCGTGGGGACGCCTGCTCAAGCGCATCTCGCCGACGATGCTCGTCTACTTCTGCTATGGCTGGACCGGCTGGCTCTTCTTCACGTGGCTGCCGACGTTCTTCATGCATGGACGCGGGCTCGATCTGAAGAGTTCGGCGTTGTTTTCGGCGGGCGTGTTCTTGTCGGGCGTCGTCGGGAATACGGCGGGCGGCGTGATCTCCGATCGCATTCTGAAGCGCACGGGCAGCGTGGTTTCGGCGCGGCGCAACATGATCATCGTCGCGTTTCTCGGGGCGCTCGTGTTTCTCGCTCCGGTGATGTTCGTGAAGTCGCTGCCGGTCATGGCTGCTTCGATGAGCCTGTCGTTCTTCTTTCTCGAGATGACGATTGGCCCGATCTGGGCCGTGCCGATGGACATCACGCCGAAACATGTCGGGATTGCCAGCGGGCTGGTGAATGCAGGGTCCGCTATCGCGGGGATTTTCTCGCCGATCGTGTTCGGGTTTGTCGTCGATCGGACCGGGAGTTGGACTTTGCCGTTCGCTGGATCGTTGGGGTTGCTCGCGGTTGGCATCGTGATGACGTTTTTTATGCGGCCGGATATTGCGTTGGATAGCGCTGGTGCGGCGGCTTCTGGGAGGGAGTTGGGGTTTGCGGAGTAGCGGGTTTGAGGGCGAATCGGTTGACACTTTGATACCGTCGTGCCTGCGATAGAACGACGGTCATTTTTCGTGTGAACTCCCACTCGGCGTCATATCGACCTCAATCAGGAAAGCTTCGCATATTTCGCTAGATTGTCCCCTTGACGTCCCCGGCGCTCGCGACCAATGCAAACGAGGCAGATGGCCTTCGTGAACGAGCATCACGTCGACCGTTCTTTTTCGACGCGCCGGTACTCTACTCCTGCATCACGTCCCCGCCTTTTTCCGCACAGAATTCTGATTTTTGTCTCGTTTCCGTTTCGCGTCCTTCGGGCTCAAGGGTTATCCCTAGTACATCCCGAAATACTTCTTCTTTAAGTTTTCGCCCGTCGAGTTCAAGCCCAAAAGCTTGCCCGTTCGACCTGCGTAGGCGCTAGATCGAGTTACTGCACCGACTCACCAATACATGTTGTCTAATGAGCATTCAAACGCAATCCGCAGAACCGCCAATCGCCTTTTCGGGACCCTTTGCAACCCAGAACGAGCATGCGATAGACGCAAGCGAATACTTGAGGAAAGCTGAGGAGGCGTTGGCAAGCACTGCGGCAACCTTCGCAAACGAAGCGATCTCCGACGCTCGCGTTAGGCAACGCTATGCAGCAGGAATCCAGCGGGTCAGTCACATGATTCAACAGGAGGTCGAGGCGGGACGAATGTCGGCAATCGATGGCGCAACCTACTGCAACCGCTTGCGCAATCAGATACTCATTGAGACTCGAAAAGTGTCTTCGACTGTCGGCCGGGCTTACGCAACAAAGATGAAACCGGTCGGCCCGACTCTGCAAGAAACGCTAGACCGATACTCACGGCGGCTCTATCAGAAGTCCTATTTGGCACTCACCGACGTCGAGAAAAGCAATGTTGCGTACTCTGTTATTCAGTCGGCCGGAAGAAACGATGTCCGCGTGACTGCGGCAACCGGGAAGCTGGCACTGGCGGGTCGCGTCGCTATATTGGTTACAGCGACGCTCGCGGTAGTTGCCATAGCATCATCGGAAGACAAGATTACCGAAACATCGAAACAGGGCACCGTCATCATGGGTGGTATGCTCGGGGCCTTTCTCGCCGGACTCGGGACATCCTTCGTCTGTGGCCCGGCCGAACCAATATGTGCTTTGGGTTTCGCGCTTGTCGGCATGGGCGCGGGCACCGCGCTCACCGAGCTGGCTTTCGACGCCTACATTGACGAAATTAGAGAGTTCGAATCATGGGGTCTCCGATAAAAGATGAAGACAGAGAGATTCTTTGGGAATATCTCTCTGAATTCTTCACGTCCTTTCCGGTGGAGCTACTAACAAAGGGGTTGCAGATCGCCGCACGGTATCCGCTTGGCGAGGTTGAAGAACTCTTTTTCGATGAAATTGCGCCAGCGTGCTCGTTCAACCTAACAATAACCACGCCAGCTCTCGAAGAGGGTTTCGATCGCGAATGGATAATTGAGAAGATCAGACAGGGGATGACATACAAAAAAAAGTCTCGCCCTAGCTTAGCAATCCGCAGGCTCTACTATCGTTGCATTGCTGGCGGCGTATGGAAAGAGGTCGAGAGCGCCATTCGGCGCCAGCGGCAAGCAAACGAAGAGAGTTGACCAATGCGAAAAGCAGCAGTTCGGGACGACGACTACACGAGCACGGGCGGGCGCGTTCTAGCAAGAAGTACGGGCACGATCTTCGACAACGGTAAGCGAGTCGCCTTGGATCGCAGCCTGGCAACCTGCGGCAAGTGCGAGGGAAGGCATCTGATATTCGGTACAGGGAGCGACCTATTCGACAGCGGCACGAAAATCGTTCTCGACGGGGATTTGGTCGGATGTCCGTGTAGGGTGAACCGGGTACTAGCAGGCTCTGACGCAGGGTACTACTTCGGCGCAGCGCAATGCAGCTCGAAATCGTCGGATCCTGCGCAGCAAAACCTGGCGTCGTCTACTTTGCGCGATCATTGGATTAGCTTCACGCTAGGCGAGAGCAACTACAACGGCTTGTCATGCGTGGCGCACTTTGCGGACGGCTCCACAGAACACGGAACGGTCGACATGAAAAATGTCATTCGATTCAATCGATCGAATTCGAGCGCATGCCTCCAATTCGAGATCGTCACCCGCGAAAGCGACACAAGCGACCGCTCCGTAACAGAATCGTTACTATCTTTGATATGCGGTTAAGGCCGCGTGGCCCGTCCCTTACGGGCCCTCCCCTCCCGCATACTCACCAAACCCTCAAGCCTTCCGAATAGCCTCAATCACCAACTGCGTGGCAGGACTAATCCGCCTGTTCTTCCTGAGAATCAACCCATAAGGCGCGAGACGCCCCCGCAACGGGGTGGGCAAAGAAGCGATGGTATCGAGCGCAGCATAATAATCCGCGACCGAGCTAGGCAACACAGCCAGCATGTCCGAATCCCGCAACAGCGACAACGTGGTCAGAATCGAAGAAGTCTCCACGGTACTCACCGGCGGCGCCACACGCGACTCACGAAACGTCTGGTCGATGATCTGCCGCATCGGACTCGGATGCGGCTGCACGATCCACGGATACTTCGCGAGATCGGCGAGCTTCGGCTTGCCCGCAATACCAACAGAAGGATGATCCGGCCGCGCAACGATCGCGAGCGCCTCTTCCGACAAGGTCTCGAACGTCAGGTCCAGCGCTGAGAAGCCATAAGGAATGCGCCCGACGACTATATCCAACTGATCCTGCTGCAAGGCCTGCACGAGCACATCGCTCGTATCGATCTGCACGCTGATCTGCAAGCGCGGATGCGCTTCCTTCAACTCCACGATCACCTTCGTCAGCAAGTCAGGCGCAGGCGCCATCACCGCGCCGATCCGCACCTTGCCGATATCGCCCGCCTCGATCGCCGCGAGCTCATCGCGCAATTCATCGAGGTCCTCGAACACGACGCGCGCATAGCGCATCACCGCTTCGCCGTAGATCGTCGGCTCCATGCCTCGCGCATGACGCACGAACAGCGACGCGCCGATCGTGTCTTCCAGTTCCTTCAACGCCTTCGTCGCGGCAGGCTGCGTCATCGCGAGTTCGTCGGCGGCGCTTCTGAGCGATTCGGTTTCCGAAAGCGCCATCATCAATTGCAGATGACGCAGGCGCAGACGTTTGCGGATGGTCGAAGCGGGCGCGATCATGCGAGTGATAACTCCAGGAAATAGCCTGATTCAAATTATTCAATGGTCAGTTATCGCGGAGTTTCGCACACTAGCGCTACCCGAAACAGCCGCGCAAACCCTCGCATCATGCAGTGCGCGCGGCATCAATCGAACCACACGGAGACACTGAAGATGAAGATCAAGCATGTCCGCGCGCGCGTTTTCGAATGGAAAGGCAAGGTCGTTCCGCCGCAATCGCATTTCTGCACGAACGCCGTCGATATCCTCTACGAGCGCGGCGATGCAATGGGCTCGTTCCGCTTTCACGGCTGGCTCGTCGTCGAGGTCGAATGCGACGACGGCACCATCGGCATCGGCAATTGCGCGCTCGCGCCGCGCGTCGCGAAGCAGATCGTCGATGAATATCTCGCGCCCATCGCCATCGGCGAAGATCCGTTCGATCACGAATACATCTGGCAGAAGATGTATCGGCGCACGCTCGCCTGGGGCCGCAAGGGCATCGGCATGGCGGCGATCTCGGCGATGGATATCGCACTATGGGACATCATGGGCAAGGCCGTGAAGAAGCCCGTCTTCAAGCTGCTCGGCGGCCGAACGAAAGAGAAGATCTGGTGTTATGCATCGAAGCTCTATAACAACGACGATCGCGACGCGTTTCTCGCCGAAGCGCAAGGTTATCTCGATCAAGGTTTCACCGCGATGAAAATGCGCTTCGGCTACGGCCCGAAAGACGGTCCGAAAGGCATGGCGAAGAATCTCGAACAAGTGCGACTGTTGCGCGAGCTTGCCGGCGATGACGTCGACATCATGCTCGAATGCTATATGGGCTGGACGCTGGAGTACGCGCGCCGCATGTTGCCGCGCCTTGCCGAATTCAATCCGCGCTGGCTCGAAGAACCGGTGATCGGCGACGACGTCGAAGGCTATCAGGAACTCAAGAAGATGAACATCGTGCCGATCTCCGGCGGCGAGCACGAGTTCACGAGTTATGGCTTCAAGGATCTGCTCGAACGCCGGGCCGTCGATGTCATTCAATACGACACGAATCGCGTCGGCGGCATCACGGCGGCGCGCAAGATCAACGCCATGGCCGAAGCGTGGTCCGTGCCGGTCATTCCGCACGCGGGCCAGATGCACAACTATCACCTGACGATGTCGAGCACCGCGAGCCCGATGTCCGAGTTCTTCCCGGTGTTCGATGTCGAAGTCGGCAACGAGCTTTTCTATTACATCTTCGACGGCGAACCGCAGCCGGAGAACGGCTATCTGCAACTCTCCGATGAAACGCCGGGCCTCGGCATCACGCTGTCCGACAAGCATCTGAGCGACTTCAACATCATCGAATGACGATGCGACCACGGGACCATGCAGCCCGAGGCGACAGGAGACGAACATGGAAAGCAGAATCGAAGCACACACGGCGCACGACGCCGCCTCGTCCACACACGCGACGAGCGTGCGCTGGCGCATCTTCGGCGTGGTGTTCCTCATCACGCTGATCAATCTCGTCGACCGCATCTCGCTTTCCATCGCGATGCCCACCATCGCCAAGGAGTTCGCGCTCTCGCCCGCGATGCAAGGGCTCGTGCTGTCGAGCTTCTTCTGGTCATACGCGCTGTTGCAGATTCCGGGCGGCTGGCTCATCGACAAACTCGGCCCGCGCAAAGTAGTTGCAGGCGCAACTGTCTTGTGGGGTCTCTTCCAGACGCTGATGGGCGCAGCCACCGGCGGCATGTCGATGTTGCTATTGCGCGTGGGTCTCGGCGGCGCCGAAGCACCGCTCTTTCCCGCCGGCAGCAAGCTCAACGCGCTGTGGCTGTCGCGCAAGGAACGCGCGCGCGGCGCGGTGCTGATGGATGCCGGATCGCCGCTCGGCGCCGCGATTGGCGGTCTCGCGATCTCGAACCTGATCCTCATGTTCGGCTCGTGGCGCACCGCGTTCGTCGTCGCGGGGCTTGCGACCATCGCATGCGGATGGCTCGCATGGCGCTATCTGCGCGACGATCCCGCGAAACATCCCGGCGTCAATGGCGCGGAACTGGCGCATATCCACGACGGCGCGCCGCCCGCATCGAAGGCGATGCACGCAAGCCAGGACGATGCGCCGCTGCCGCTGCGCTCGACCATCGCGATGTGCGTCGGCCGCATGAGCTGGGCGATGATCTTCTTCGGCTTGCTCACGTGGGGCCCGAGCTATCTGACGCAGGCGCGCGGTCTGAGCCTTTCGCAGATCGGCGCGGCGACCTTCTTCATCTTCCTCGCGGGCGCGCTCGGTTCGCTTTCCGGTGGCTTCCTGTGCGATGCCTTGTGCGGGATGAATCTGTCGCGCGGTAAAGTCGTGAAGACGATGATCGCGGTCTCGGGCATCGCAACGCTCGCCGTATTCGCCGCGCTCCCGACGATCACTTCGCCCGTCGTCGCGGTCGCCGTGCTGTGCGGCGCATCGTTCCTGCTGATGTGGGGCAGTCTCTACTGGAGCCTGCCTTCGCTGCTCGCAAGCCCGGGACGCGTGGGTCTGCTCGGTGCATGCATGAACTGCGCGGGCAGCGTCGGCGGCATTTCGATTCCGCTCATCACCGGCTTCATTCTTCAGCGCACCGGCTCTTTCGATGCGGTGCTGCACTTTTACGGCGCGTGCGCGCTGGTGTATATCTTCGGTTCGATCGCAATCGATCTGCGCCGCACGCGTTAATAACCGACAACGGACCATACAGACATGAAACCTCGCATCGCAGTGCTTCTCGGCGATCCCGCCGGCATCGGTCCCGAACTGATCGCGCGTCTCATCGCGAAGCCCGAGAATCGCGCGCGCGCCGATCTGCTCATCATCGGCGACAAGCGTGAACTCGATCAAGGCATGGAGATCGCGCAGCAACGCTTCGAGTATGGAGTCATCGACAACGAAGCGGCCGCCGCGCGCGATACCGGCGTGCCCTCGCTCATCGATTTCCGCCTGCCCGACGATGCGCCTTACGAGCGCGCCGTATCGACGGAACGCGGCGGCCGTTATAGCCTCGAAGCCTTCAAACAAGCGCTTGCGATGACGCGCGCAAACCGCACGCAAGCGATGCTGTTCGCGCCCGTCAACAAGACTTCGCTGCACATGGCCGGCATGGAAACGAACGACGAGATGGAATGGTTCGCGCGTCAGCTCGACTATAGCGGCGCGTTCTGCGAGTTCAACGTGCTCGACGAATTGTGGACCTCGCGCGTGACCTCGCATATCGCGCTGAAGGACGTGAGCGCGAAGCTCACGCCCGAGCGCATCGTCGACGCGGTGCAACTGATTCACGATGGTCTGAAGCGCGCGGGCGTGGACAAGCCGCGCATCGCGGTGTGCGGCTTCAATCCGCATAACGGCGACAACGGCGCGTTCGGCCGCGAGGAAATCGACGTGATCGCGCCGGCCGTCGAAGAAGCGCGTGCGCGAGGCTATGACGCGCAAGGCCCCTTCCCCGCCGACACCATCTTCGTGCGCGCGCGCGATCAGAAGGTCTTCGATGGCGTGGTCACGATGTATCACGATCAAGGCCAGATCGCGATGAAACTCATGGGCTTCTGGCGCGGTGTCACGGTGCACGGCGGCCTGCCCGTTCCGATCACGACGCCCGCGCACGGCACCGCGTTCGATATCCACGGCCAGGGCCGCGCCGATGCCGGCGCCACGCAAAAGGCCTTCGACATCGCCGTGCGCATGGCGCAAGACCGCGTGAGCTGACGCCATGATGCAAGAACGCATCGAAGCATTGCGCGAACGCTTTCTGCAAAGCGGCGACGACGCCGATCTGCCCATCGTCGACGCGCATCATCACTTCTGGGACGTGTCGCGCAACTATCATCCGTGGCTGCGCGATCTGCCGCGCATCGCGTTTCGTTACGGCGATTACGCGTCGATCTGCAAGGACTTTCTGCCCGACGACTACTTCGCGCAGGCGGGCAATCATCGCATCGTGAAGACGGTGATGATGGAAGGCGAATGGGATCCGCGCGACGTGCTCGGCGAAGCGCGCTGGGCGACGGCGCTGCACGAACGCACCGGCTTGCCGAACGCGATGGCCGCGCAGATCTGGCTCGATCGCGACGATGTCGCCGATGTCATCGACGCCTATCGCGAGATGCCGCTCGTGCGCAGCGTGCGTCATAAACCGAAGACCGTGCCCCGCGCGGAACATCGCGCGGATTTCGCCGCGCCCGGCTCGATGCGTTGCGAACGCTGGCGGCGCGGTTATGCGTTGCTCGCGCAAAGTGGCCTGATGTTCGAACTGCAGGCGCCGTGGTGGCACTTCGAGGAAGCCGCAGAACTCGCGCGCGACTTTCCGCAGATGAAAATCATCGTGAACCATGCCGGCCTGCCCGCCGATCGTAGCGAGGAAGCGCTAACGGCTTGGCGCGCCGCGCTCGATGCGCTCGCGCGATCGCCGAACGTATGGCTCAAGATATCGGGGATCGGCGAACCTGGCGTAAGCTGGCGTGTCGGGCGCAACGGACGCATCGTGCGCAATGCGATCGAAAGCTTCGGCGTCGCGCGATGCCTCTTCGCGAGTAACTTTCCGGTCGATAGCCTCGTCGTCACGCTCGATGATCTTTTTACCGGCTTCAAGACGATCGTCGCAGCGCGCTCGCGCGAAGAACGTCTCGCGCTATTCTTCGACAACGCGTGCGCGCTGTACCGGATCTAGACCAACCAAAGGAGACTTACTTCAATGGCTGCACCTGTTTATCGCGGCGTCTTTCCCGTCGCTCCGACCATCTTCGACGATCAGGGCCGCCTCGATCTCGAGGGCCAGAAGCGCGCGATCGATTTCATGATCGATGCCGGCTCGCACGGCGTATGCATACTCGCGAACTTTTCCGAGCAGTTCGCGCTATCCGATGCGGAACGCGACACCGTTCAGCGCACCGTGCTCGAACATGTGGCGGGCCGCGTGCCGGTGATCGTCACGACGACGCATTTCAGCTCGCGCATCTGTGCGGAGCGCAGCCGCGCCGCGCAGGACGCGGGCGCCGCAATGGTCATGATCATGCCGCCTTATCACGGCGCGACAATTCGCGTGGGCGAGCGCGGCATCCACGAGTTCTATCGCGAAGTATCGAACGCGATCGACATTCCGATCATGATTCAGGACGCGCCTGTCGCTGGCACGCCGCTCTCCGCGTCGTTTCTCGCGAAGCTCGCGCGCGACGTCGAGCATGTGTCGTACTTCAAGATCGAAACGGCGCAGGCTGCTTCGAAGCTGCGCGAGCTGATCGAACTCGGCGGCGATGCGATCGTCGGTCCGTGGGACGGCGAAGAGGCGATCACGCTGATGCCCGACTTCGACGCGGGCGCGACCGGCGCCATGACCGGCGGCGGCTACCCCGACGGCATCCGCAAGATCGTCGATACCTACTTCGCGGGCGATTCCGACAAGGCCGCCGAGCTGTATCAGCAATGGCTTCCGCTCATCAACTACGAGAACCGTCAGTGCGGTCTCGCGGCGTGCAAGACGCTGATGAAGGAAGGCGGCGTGATTCGCTCGGATGCAGTGCGTCACCCGCTCGCGCCGATGCATCCTGCCGTGCGCGAAGGCTTGCTGAAAGTCGCGCGCAAGCTCGATCCGCTCGTGCTGCGCTGGGGACATTGACTAGCGCCGACGCTTCTTCTTCGAATCGGCCTTGATTGTGGGAACGCCCACACGTTCCCGCAAATACTCCACGGTCCGCGCGCAACGCGCGGGCAGCGGCCATTCCGCGCGGCGGATGAGCCACAGCGTATCGATCACCGGCGCGCCGCATTCGACCACGCCGATCGCTTCCGGCTGGCCGAACGCGATGCGCGCATAACGCGGTATCACCGTGAAGCCGAGTCCGCGCGCGACGAACTCCAGTATGAGGCTGATCTGATTGCTGAAGCCTTGCCGGCGCAAGCTCGCGACGCCTGGATTGCCCGGGAAGCGGCGGCTCAGCAGACGGCTCGCGGTCATGTGCGCTTCCGGATAGTCGATGAAGCCGAGCCGTTCGAGATCGCTCCATTCGTGTACGTCTTCGTTCGCGGGCACGACGAGTTCGAGCGGCTCCTCGATGAACTTGCTCGCCGCGAGACGCGGATCGTCGGGCTTCAACGCGACGATGCCGAGGTCGTAGCGGCTCTCCAGCACGGCTTCGAGCACTTCCGAATCGGGCGCGAAGCGATGACGCATCTTCCATTCCGGACGCTGCTGCTGCAAATCGAGCAGCAGCGGAAACAGCACGAGCCCGATGCTGCCCGGCGTGATGAGGCCGATTTCGCCAGCTTCGTCTTCGCTATCCGACAGCCGGGACGCGAGACGCTTGCCCGCCAGTTCCATCTCGTTGCAATAGTCGATCAACGCCCTGCCCGCCGGCGTGAGTTCGATGCCGCGCGGACGGCGAACCACGAGCAGGCCCAGTTCGTCTTCCAGATGACGAAGATGCTGGCTCACGGCGGCCTGCGTCAGATCGAGCCGCTCGGCGGCGCGCGTGAAGTTGCCGAGGTCGACGAGCGCGAGAAAGGTGCGCAGCCATTGCGGATTGAGCATCACGAAATTTTATCGAACCGATAATCTGCAGATAGTTTTCATTATGACACTGAACGGTTAATCTGAACGCCTTCATTGATACAGAGAACCACAGATGTCAGCACTCTTCACTCCTTTCAAACTGAAGGACGTCACGCTGCGCAACCGCATCGCCATTCCGCCAATGTGCCAGTACAGCGCCATCGACGGCTTCGTCAACGACTGGCACCTGAGCCATTACGCGAGCCTTGCGCGCGGCGGCGCGGGCCTCGTGATCGTCGAGGCGACGGGTGTATCGCCGGAAGGCCGCATCACGCCGGGATGCACGGGTCTTTGGGACGACGCGCACATTGAAGGCATGAAGAACATCGCGGCGGCGATCAAGGCGGCGGGCGCGGTGCCCGGCATCCAGATCGCGCATGCGGGCCGCAAGGCGAGCGCGAATCGTCCGTGGGAAGGCGACGATCACATCCCGTCCGACGATGCACGCGGCTGGGACACGCTCGCGCCATCGGCGGTCGCATTCGGCGGCGGGCTGCCGAAAGTGCCCAAGGCGATGACGCTCGACGACATCGCGCGCGTGAAGGCCGACTTCGCGGCGGCCGCGCGTCGCGCACGCGAAGCGGGTTTCGAATGGCTGGAACTGCACTTCGCGCACGGCTATCTCGCCCAAAGCTTCTTCTCCGTCGATGCCAACCAGCGCGACGATCAATACGGCGGCGATCTCGCGGGACGCAGCCGCTTCATCGTCGAGACCTTCGACGCGGTGCGCGAAGTGTGGCCCGAGAACCTGCCGCTGACGGCGCGTTTCGGCGTCATCGAATACGACGGCCGCGATGAAGCCACGCTGAACGAATCCATCGAACTGACGAAGACGCTGCGTCGCAAAGGACTCGATCTGATGAGCGTGAGCGTCGGCTTCTCGACGCCCGAGGCGCGCATTCCATGGGGACCGGCGTTCCTCGGCCCGATCGCGGAACGCGTGCGCCGAGAAGCGGAGATACCGGTTGCGTCGGCGTGGGGCTTCGATTCGCCGCCGAACGCGGAACACGCGGTCGAATCCGGTCAACTCGATCTCGTGATGATCGGCCGCGCGCATCTGTCGAATCCGCATTGGCCGTATCAGGCAGCCAAGCAGTTGAAGGTCGAGAAGCCGTCGTGGGCATTGCCCGCGCCTTATGCGCATTGGCTCGAACGTTACGCCGTCGCTGAATGACGTCGTGAAATGAAAAAGGCGCGCAATGGTTGCGCGCTTTTTTTAGTAGACCGGCTCCATGCCGTGTTTGATTTTGGTCGCGTCGGTATCGCTCGAACCGAGAAACGCCAGGAACGCGCGAGCATCTTTCGATGCGCTTGCGTTCGCACCGATCGCGCCTTCGAATACCGTCTGCGTTTGAATCGCCGGCGGCAACATACCGAGCACGTCGATGCCTTCGACGCCGATCATCTCGCTCAACTGCTGGAAGCCGAGTTCGACTTCGCCACGCGCGATGAGCGCGCCGACAGCGACACCCGGCGGCGCCTGCACGATGCGCGATGCGATGCGTTGAGCGATGCCCCAATGCTCGAACAGACGCGTCAGATAGACACCGCTCGGCCCCGTCGAATAACCGATGGTGCGCGCCGCGAGCACGGCTTCGCGCACGGCGGCTTCATCGTCGATGGCAGGACGCCGCGCGCCCGCTTTCACCGCGATCGCAACGCCCGAACGCGCGATCCGCACGCGACTCGCTGCATCGACGTGTCCTGATGCCGCGAGCCGATCGATCGCATCCGAAGCGAGCACGACAATATCGAACGCTTCGCCCGCTTCGATACGCCTGACCGCCGCGACGCCGCCCACCGATACGATCGCAACGCGCTGGCCCGACTGCGCTTCATACGCGCAAGCGAGATCGTTCAGCACTTGGCGCGTGGCCATCGAAGAGATACCGGTGATGCTCATGCGCGTCAGTCGATATAGCGCAGGCCCGCTTTTTCCAGCGGTTCGCGCATCTTGTACATGTCGAGACCGAGCACGCCGCTTGCGAGCTTCGCGCGTTTTTCTTCCTCGAGCGCCTCGCGCGCAGTGGCTTTATCGAGCACCTGTTGCGCCGATGCGGACGGCACGACCACGACGCCATCGTCATCCGCGACGATCACATCGCCCGGCGTGACCCATGCGCCCGCGCACACGACCGGAATGTTCACCGAGCCGAGCGTCGCCTTCACCGTGCCCTTCGAGGAAATCGCGCGGCTCCATACGGGGAAGTTCATCTCCGTCAGCACGCGCACATCGCGCACGCCGCCGTCGATGATGAGCGCACGCGCGCCGCGCGCCTTGAAGCTCGTCGCGAGCAGATCGCCGAAGAAGCCGTCGGTATTGTCCGTCGTGCATGCGGCCACGACGATATCGCCAGGCTGAATCTGCTCGGCCGCGACGTGCATCATCCAGTTGTCGCCCGGTTGCAGCAACACGGTCACGGCCGTGCCGCTCACTTGCGCGCCCGCATAGATCGGCCGCATGTAGGTCTTCATCAGGCCGACACGGCCCATCGCTTCGTGCACGGTCGCCGAGCCGAGTGCGCCGAGCCTGGCGGCCGCATCCGCATTCGCGCGATTGATGTTGCGATACACCACACCCAGTTCGTACATATCAACGTCCCTTTGCTTTGAGCGCCGCATCGAGGCGCGGATACACGCGGCGCGCGTTGCCTTCGTAAATCTTGTAGCGCGCTTCCGGCTCGATCTGCGCGGCTTCGACGTAGCGCCTCGTATCGTCGAAATAGCGTCCCGTTTCAGGATCGATGCCGCGCACCGCGCCGATCATTTCGCTTGCAAACAAAATGTTGTCGACGGGAATCACGCGCGTCAGCAGATCGATGCCCGGCTGATGATAGACGCAGGTATCGAAGAACACGTTGTTGAGCAAATGATCCTTCAACAAAGGCTTTTTCAGCTCCTGCGCGAGTCCGCGGAAACGCCCCCAGTGATACGGCACCGCGCCGCCGCCATGCGGAATCACGAACTTGAGCGTCGGAAAATCGCGGAACAGATCGGACGTGAGGCACTGCATGAACGCGGTCGTATCGGCGTTCAGGTAATGCGCGCCCGTCGTGTGAAAGCACGCGTTGCAGCTCGTGCTCACATGAATCATCGCAGGGATGTCGTACTCGACCATCTTCTCGTAGATCGGATACCACGAGCGATCCGAAAGCGGCGGGCTCGTCCAGTGCCCGCCCGACGGATCCGGATTCAGGTTGATCGCGACATTGCCGTATTGCTCGACGCACTTCACGAGCTCGGGAATGCACGTCGATACGTCGACGCCCGGGCTCTGCGGCAACATCGCCGCCGGAATAAAGCTATCGGGAAACAGTTCGCTCACGCGATAGCACAGCTCGTTGCAGATCGCGGCCCACGTGCTCGACACTTCGAAGTCGCCGATGTGATGCGCCATGAAACTCGCGCGCGGACTGAACACGGTGAGATCGAGGCCGCGTTCGCGCATCAGGCGCAATTGATTGCTTTCGATCGATTCGCGCAGTTCGTCGTCGCTGATATGCAACTCCGAAGCAGCCGGCATCTCCGATGGATTACTGATGCCGGCGATCTGCCGGTTGCGCCACGCTTCGAGCGCTTTTGGCGCGGTCGTGTAGTGGCCGTGAATGTCGATGATCATCCCTTACTCCAGGTACTAGTGTGCTGCAGTCGTTTGTGCGTGTGCTTCGTCGGCACGCGTGCGTTGTGCGACGAGAATCGATATTGCCGCGAGCGTCGCGGGCACGGCGAGCATCGCGAGGATCGCGCCGAACTCCCAGCCGAGGCCGAGCAACGCGCCTCCGAATGCGGAACCGAAGATGCTGCCGAAGCGGCCCATGCCGAGCATCCAGCTCACGCCGGTTGCACGCGCGACGGTCGGATAACGTCCCGGCGCGAAGGCGTTGAGACCGGTTTGCGCGCCGCTCATGCAAAAGCCCGCTGCGAACACGAGCACCGCGAGCGACGACGACAGCGCGCCGATCCACGCCAGTCCGAGCACGCACACCGCGCCGCCGAGATACGCCGCGCTGATGACGGGCGCCGGACGCGCCTTGTCCATGATCCATCCGACGATGATCGCGCCGATCGTGCCGCCGATCTGGAACATCGCCGTGACGTTCGCCGCTGAGGAGACGGTGAGGCCCGCGTCCTTCATGAGCGTCGGCAGCCAGCCGGTCAGCAGGTAGATCACGAGCAGGCCCATGAAATACGTGACCCACAGCGCTGCCGTCATCAAACCGTAGCCGTGCGAGAACAACACGCCGATCGGCTTCTTCGTCGGCAGCGGAGGCTCGTTCGATACGAACGTTTCGCTACCATCGAAACGCGCGCCGCACACGCGGCCGAGCACCTTGCCGATGCGTTGCGAGGTCGCGCCGCGCACCGCGAGCAGACGCGCGGATTCAGGCAGCAGCCAGATTTGCAGCGGGATCAGCAAGAGCGGCAGCGCGCCGCCGAAGATCAGCACCGAGCGCCAGCCGTGCACCGGAATCAGCCAGCCCGCGACGAAGCCGATCAGCGCGGAGCCGAGATTGAAGCCCGTGAACATGATCGTGATGAGCAGCGCGCGCTTGCGTTGCGGCGCGTATTCGGAGAGCAGCGTCGTCGTGTTGGGCATCGCCGCGCCGAGACCGATGCCGGTCAGTACGCGCAAAAGCGCCATGCTGGAAGGCGAATTCGTGAACGCGGTCGCGATCGTGAAGACGCCGAAGAGGAATACCGAGGTAATCAGAACCCACTTGCGCCCGATGCGATCCGATGCCGGTCCCGCCGCCAGTGCGCCGATCACGAGACCGATGGGCGCCGCGCTCATCACGAGGCCGAACGCGGGCCGCGAGATATGCCAGTCCGCGATGATCGATGGCGCGACGAAGCCCATGATCGCCACGTCCATGCCGTCGGCCGTCACGATGAGAAAGCACAGCGCCACCAGCAGCCACTGGTAGGCGGAAATCGGGCGTTCGTCGATGAAGCCCTTGATGTCGATGGTTTTACCGCTAGTCATGTTTGTCTCCTGTCCCCTGTTGGCCGGAGTCGGTGCTTCTGCGCTTACTCCGGTCCCATGCAACGCGTTCGTGTTTAGCTTCTGGCCTTTTCCGCTTTGTCCCAGTCGAGCTTCTCCGAGCCTTTGCCCGCGACCGAATACAACGCGCCCGGTGCGTTGCGCGTCTTTTGAAACGCTTCGAGCGTTTCGCCGCGCATCGCGGCGTAGATATGCAGATTCGATATGCCCGTCACCGCGCCGAGCTTTTCGAGCATGAAGAAGATCACGCCGTAATGAAGCAGGCCGCGCCAATCGCGCCGGCGAATGAGATCGCGTTCCTGCTCGGAAAGGCCCGCTGCTTCGAAGCTCGCTTCTTCATCGGCCTTGAATGCCTCGCGATGCGCGGGCTCGACCATGCGATGCAGATAATCGTTGATGCGATACGCGCGCACCGCCGTTTCAATCGAGAACGGATACGTGCCTTCGAGCTTCTCGACATCGGTGAGCTGAACGGCCATCTTCTGACGATGACGCTCGACGATCGCGGGCTTGGTCTCGCTGTCCTCGCCTTCGTAGATCGCGGTGGCGATGCCTGCCATCGACGGAAGGTAATAGCTGCGATGCTTGCACACGACGTTCGACGAAAGCGCACCGCGCATCGTCAGCCACATGATGACTTCGGCGCCTTCGTAGCCGCCGAGCGCCGCATATTCCGCGATGGTCATGTTCGCGAGCTGCTCGGGATCGCGCTCGAAGAGATCGAGGAAGCGCGCGTCCCATTCCGTGTTGTTGAAGCCCGAGCGCTCGCCGTGAACCTGATGCGAAAGACCGCCCGTCGCGAGAATCGCGACCTTGATGTCTTCCGGATAACTTTCGATCGCGCGGCGCAGCGCCTGCCCGAGCTTGTAGAAGCGGCGCGCGCTCGGCACGGGCAATTGCAGCACGCCCATCTGCAGCGGCACGAGCTTGACCGGCCATTCGGGCTTGTGCGGACACAGCATCGAAAGCGGCGAGAAGCAGCCGTGATCGAGCGCCTTGTTCTGGAAGAACGACATGTCGAATTCATCGGTCATCAGCGAAGTGCCGATGTGCGCGGCGAGTGCGGGATGACCTTTGATCGGCGGCAGATCGCGCGCGCCGCCGCCTTCGTCCGCGACGCGCCATTCGGGACCGACGCCCAGCGCGAAGGCCGAATAGTGATCGAAAAAGAACGACGTGACGTGGTCGTTGTAGATCGTGACGATGACGTCGGGCTGCTTTTCCGCGAGCCAGTTCGCGAGCGGCGCGAAGTTCTCGAAGATCGGCGCCCAGACGGGATCGTCGCGCTTGTTCTTGTCGAACGCGAAACCGATGGTCGGCGTGTGCGAGGCGGCGATGCCTCCGATGATCCGTGCCATGTGCGCTACTCCTTCAGAATGCGTGGCCGAGCGGGCTTGCTTTAGGGAAACTGAAGCCGAAGGGTAGCGAGGAAGGAGGCAGGCAGGGTACTACGCGTAAACCAGAACTTTGCCTTTACGCATGGGGTTTTAGAGGCGCGGAAGGCCGCTGGGACGCGGCGCGCGGCGAAGCGCGCAAGGGCCGCGTCGCCGATATGCCGATAAACAAAACTGATGGCTCGTGAAAGAGGACGCAATTCCGGCCGAGCGACCGGACGATTGAAAACGTTCCGGCGAATCTACATTCCCCACCTGAGCGATGGCGTATGCACGGGGCTGTCCCAATGCCGCTTCATTTCATCGTCCAGCACGCACAAGGTGATCGACGCACCGGCCATTTCCAGCGACGTCGTGAGCGATCCGACCTGCACGCGCGTGACCGCGAGACCGCGCTGGTGCAGCCACGAGCGCGTGGAATTGAACAGCAGATACAGTTCGCCGAGCGGCGTGCCGCCCAGCCCATTGATCAAGACCAGCAGCTCCGAGCCGTTCCCCGGTTTCAGATCGGCGACGATCGCCGTCAGCAGCTCTGCCGCGATCGCGTCGGCGGCGGCAAAGCGCGTTCGCCGCCGCCCTGGCTCGCCATGAATGCCGACGCCGACCTCCATTTCATCGTCGCCGATCTTGAACGTCAGCGTGCCCGCTGCGGGCACGGTGCAACTCGAAAACGCGACGCCCATCGACGCCGTATGCTTGTTGATCCGGTCGCCGAACGCCTTGCATTGTTCGAGATCAGCGCCGCTCTCGGCGAGACTGCCCACCAGCTTCTCGACGATCACCGCACCCGCCACGCCCCGCCGGCCCGTCGTATAACTGGAGTTTTCGACCGCGACATCGTCGTTGATCAGCACCATCGCATTCGCCAACTCCGACATTTCGGATGCCATTTCGAAGTTCATCAGATCGCCGGAATAATTCTTCACGATGAAGAGCGTGCCCGCGCCCGTATCGACGGCCTTGGCGGCTGCCATCATCTGATCGGGCGTCGGCGAAGTAAACACCTGGCCAGGGCACGCGGCGTCCAGCATTCCGTACCCGACGAAGCCGCTATGCAAGGGCTCGTGTCCCGAGCCGCCGCCCGAGACCAGCGCGACCTTGCCCGGCTTCAACGTCTTGCGCCGCACGAACACAGGTTCGTGATTGAGCACGACGAGATCGTCATGCGCGGCGGCGAATCCGGCAAGGCTCTCAGTCAGAAAGTCGTCGACATGGTTGATGAACTTTTTCATGGCCTGCGCTCCTTTCACTCTCTGTATTGCGCGAGCCGCGCGCATACCGCACCGATCATCAACTGGCTCGACCGTGCGCCGGGATCGATGTGCCCGCGCGCGCGCTCGCCGAGAAACGACGCGCGCCCCTTGGTCGCGAGCATGTCGCGCGTCGCGAGCATGCCTTCTTCAGCCGTCCGCGGCAGCGCATCGAGCACGGCTTCGCGCGGCGCACTGCGCTCGGCCAGTTCCATGAAGCGCGACGCGACAGGGATAAGCACGTCCATCATCGTCTTGCTGCCGGTGCCGGCCTTGCCGCGCTGGGCAACGGCATCGACGCCCGCGGCGAAGATCCGCGCCGCGTCCGCCACACTCAGGGTGTCCGCGTTCTGCGCCGCCTTCGCCATGCCATGCAGCAACGAAAAGAACAGCGGCCCCGACGAACCGCCCACCGTCGACAGCAATTTGGAGGCGGCCTGGTCCAGCGCGGGCGCAAACGCCTCGGCCTCGATAGCGGCGCGCATCGCAAACAGCGCATCCAGGCCCCGCAACAGGTTGAAGATATGATCGCCGTCGCCAATCTGCTGATCGAGCGCGGCGATCTCGTCCGTATGTTCCTTGAGCGTCGCGTGCGCGGCTTCAATGCACGCCATGACCGTTTTCCCGTTCATGCCGGAATCCTCCTGCCGTCGGAGCGGAAATAGAGAAGACTGCGCAGAGGTAGCGACACGCCGACTGTCTGCCCCGGCGTGAAATTGCGCTCGGTCATGGTTGTCGCGACGATGGCGGTGCCGTCGCGCTCCATGATCAGCAGATGCCGCAGCGGAGAATATTCGAGCACGCGAAGATTGAGCACGTCGCGCGTATCGTGCGCGTGCAGCACGATGTCTTCAGGACGGATCGCGACCGTCGAGGTGCCTGCGGGCATCGTGGCAGGATCGAACAACACGGGCGGCAGCAAGTTGATGGGCGGTGAGCCGAGACGTTGCGCGGCGCCTAGCGAAGCCGGGTTGCCATATACGTCGCGCGGCGCGCCTACCTGCACGATGCGCCCGTGTTCGAGAATGCCGATGCGGTCCGCGAGCGTGGTCGCTTCGACCTGATCGTGCGTCACGTAGATGATCGTGGCGCCGATCGTGCGATGCAGCCGCTTCAGTTCTATCCGCAGTTCCTCGCGCAACTTCGCGTCGAGCGAAGACAGCGGCTCGTCCATCAGAAACACCTTGGGCTGACGCACGAGCGCGCGTCCGATGGCCACGCGCTGCATCTCGCCGCCCGACAGACGCGTCGCCAGATTGCCGAGCTTCGACTCGATATGCAACATCTGCGCGACCGACTGCACGCGCGCGGTGACTTCCGCCTCGCTCACGCGCCGCCGCGGGGAGCGCAGCGGAAACGCCAGGTTGCCGAACACCGTCAGATGCGGATACAGCGAATACTGCTGAAAGATGAAGGCGACGTCGCGATCCGCCGGATGCATGTCCGTCGCGGCGGCGCCGTCGATGAATATCTCGCCATCGTCGGGCCGCTCGAGACCTGCGATGAGCCGCAACGTAGTAGTCTTGCCCGCGCCGCTCGGACCGAGCAACACGACGAACTCGCCCTCCTTCACGTCGAGCGACACATCATCTACCGCGACGATATCGCCGAATCGCTTCGTCACGCCATGCAAGCGAATTTCAGACATAAGCGCCTCCGTTGCCGCTTCCGTTGACGGCCATCTGCCGCGCGGCGCCGGGCAGCAGCTTGCCGCTCGATGCGTCGTAGAGGAGCGTGCGCTCCTTGGCGAACGACATCCCGACCTGCGACCCCGCCACCAGTCCTTCGTCCTTGCCGACCCGCACGCGCATCACGCCGAGTGCCGTTTCGACGACGAGAATCTGATGCGAGCCGAGATATTCATCCGCGATCACGCGTCCACGCAACGCACCGCGCTCGTCGATCACGACATGCTCTGGCCGCACGCCGAGCAGCGCTTTCGCCGCGGACGTAGCCGTGCGCGGCACGGACACGGCGACGCCGGAGAGCGAGACCGATTCCGCGCCTGCCTCGACGCCGCCATCCACGGCCAGGAAATTCATCGGCGGGCTGCCGATGAAGCTGCCGACGAACACGGTCGCTGGAAAGTGATAGACCTCATGCGGCGACGCCGATTGCAGCACCTCGCCGCCGCTCATCACGACGATGTCGTCGGCCATCGCCATCGCTTCGCGTTGATCGTGCGTCACGTAGACCGTCGTCGCGTTGAGCGCGTTATGCAGCTTGCGCAACTCGAGGCACATCAGTTCGCGGAAATCCGCATCGAGCGTGCCGAGCGGCTCGTCCATCAGAAAAGCCTTCGGGTGCCGGACGATCGCGCGGCCCAGGGCGACGCGTTGCCGATCGCCGCCCGACAGCCCGCCCGTCTTTCGGTCGAGCAGACTTTCGATGCGAAGCATATGCGCGGCCGCATCGACGCGCGCGGCAATCTCGCGGCGCGCAATACCCTCGTTCTTCAGCGGAAAAGCGATGTTGTTACGTACCGTCATATGCGGATACAGCGCGAACATCTGGAACACGAATGCAATATCGCGCTGACGCGCACGCAGCCCCGTGACATCTTCGCCGTCGATCAGAATCTGGCCCGAAGTCGGCAGTTCGAGCCCGGCGATCATGCGCAACGTCGTCGTCTTGCCGCAACCGGAGGGTCCGAGCAGCACCACGAAGCGGCCGTTGCTCACGGTGAGATTCGTATCGTGTACGGCGGTGAAGTCACCGAAGCGCTTATGAAGGTTGGATAGAACGATCGTCGACATGGCTCACTCCGGGAAGTGACTCGTCACGACGAATGCCAGCGCACCCGCCAGAATCACAGGGAACGACCAGGTATAGAGATCGACCGTGAACGGCTGGACGAGCATCGCAATGCCGAGGCCGATCAGCACGGTCGATGCGCCCTCGCCGTAGCGCCTGCGGAACAGACGGCGGCGCGGCATGGCGGGCTGGGCTTTCATTTGCGTACCGCTCCGAAGGTGATCCCGCGCAACAGATGCTTGCGCAGCACTACGGTGAAGATCAGGATGGGCAGCACGAACAGCGTCGTCGCGGCCGCGACCGCTGGCCAGTCCTGCCCGCCCTCGCCGATGATGAACGGAATGAACGGCGGCATCGTCTGCGCGTCGCCGCTCGTCAGCAGCAATGCGAACGCGTACTCGTTCCACGCAAAGATCAGACAGAAGATCGCCGTCGCAGCAATGCCGGTGATCGCCTGCGGCAGCACGACCTTCACGAAGGCCTGCAACCGCGTGTATCCGTCGACAAGCGCCGCTTCCTCATATTCGCGAGGGATTTCGTCGATGAATCCTTTGAGCAGCCACACCGCCAGCGACACGTTCACGGCCGTATAGAGCACGATCATGCCGAGGTAGCTGTCGGCGAGGCCGAGCGTGCGATACATGAGATAGATGGGAATCGCCACCGCGATGGGCGGCATCATTCGCGTGGACAGTATGAAGAACAGCAGATCGTCGGCGAGCGGCACCTTGAAGCGCGAAAACGCATAGGCGGCCAACGTGCCGAGAAACACCGCAAGAAAGGTCGAGCCGAACCCGATCACGAGCGAATTGACGAAGCGCGGCAGGACCTTCGACGGCCCTGCAATCACCATGTTGCGCTTTCGGACATCGCGGTCGTACCAGGTCTCTGCGGGCGGCAAACTCGCGATGAACTCCGGCGTCTGCCGCGAGCGGATCGTGAAAAGATTCACGTAACCTTCCATCGACGGATGAAACACGACGACGGGCGGATACGCGATCGCATCCTCCTGCGTCTTGAAGCTCGTCATGATGATCCAGACGATCGGCAGCGTCGCGATGAGCGCATACGCGATCACGACGACTGCGGCAAACGTCTTGCTGCGCGGCGATGCAGCCACCACCGACTGTTGAAGGGCGAGGTCTGTCATCGCTGTTTCACCCGGTTGAGCGCCTTCACATAGATGTTCGCCGCACCGAACACGACAACGAACAGAATGATCGCGAGCGCGGACGAATAACCCGTCCTCCACTTCTCGAAGGCTGCGCGCTTGAGCGTGATCGACACGGTTTCCGTCACGGAGCCCGGCCCGCCCGATGTCAGCAGATTCACCATGTCGAACATCTTGAAGTTCTCGATCCCGCGAAAAAGGATCGCGAGCATCAGGAACGGCAGCGTCATCGGCAGTGTGATCGACCAGAACTGACGCCATGGCGAAGCGCGATCGACTTCGGCCGCTTCATAGATGTAGTCCGGAATCGAACGCAATCCCGCCAGGCAGATCAGCATCACGTAGGGCGTCCACATCCATGCATCGACCATGACGATCGTCCAAGGTGCGAGCGGCACATCGCCGATCATCTGGAACGAGTTCGGCGGAATGCCCGTGAAAAAGCCGACGATGTCGTTGAAAAGACCCGTTTGCGGTTGCAGCAAAAAGGTCCAGAAGTTGCCGACGACAGCGGGCGAAAGCATCATCGGCAGCAGAATCAGCGTGGTCCAGAAACTATGGCCGCGAAACTGCCGGTTGATCAGCAGTGCGAGCCCGAAGCCGAGCAGCACTTCGAGTCCGACCGACCAGAAAACGAAGCGCGCCGTCACCTGCATCGCGTACCAGATGTCTTCGTCGGTGAGTATGTCCGTGTAATTGTCGATGCCGACATTGCGCGCGGGCACGCTCGGCATATTCGACTTGAAGTTCGTGAATGAGAGCCGCAATGCCCAGATCAACGGAAAGATGTTGATGGCGAGCAGCAGCACGATAGTCGGAAGAATGAACAGCCACGCGATGGTTCGGTCAGACAGTCCGCGCAAGCGCGCGGCCGCGCGCGTCTGCGCTTTGGTCTGCAACCCTTCCGGAGGAAAAGGCTTGTTTGCCAACATGCCTGACTCCTTGTTGTCGCGGACCGGCGAGATCGATCGGCTCGCCGGCCCGCGCGTTCATGTGCGGTAACGCTAGTTCTTCCCTTCCGCCTTGAATACTTTGTTCCAGTCCTTGACGAGCAGATCGAGCGCTTCTTTCGCCGTGCCCTTATCCGCAACCACATAGTCGTGCACGCGCTTTTGCATGTCGAGCAACAACTCGGCATAAGTAGGCTCGGCCCAGAAGTCTTTCACTATCGACATCGACTTCAGGAATGCAGGCGCAAATGGCGCGCTCTTCGGAAAGTCCGGCGCGTCCACCACCGACTTCGCCGCGGAGTAGCCGCCGAGTTGCCACCACTTCTTCTGCACATCGGCTTGTGCGAACCACTTGATGTATTCGAGCGCGTCGGCCTTGCGATCCGAGTACGACACGACGGATATGCCTTGACCGCCAAGCTGCGTGAACTGTTTCGTTTCCTTCGGATTGACGAAGAAGCCGATCTTGTCGCCGCCGACATTCGGATCCTTGTACAGGCCGGGGAAGAAGGCGAACCAGTTCATCTGCATCGCGACCTGCCCCGACTTGAACGCATCGAGCCCTTCCTGCATGTAGGCGTTCGTCATGCCGGGCGCCGTGCAGCACTTGTAAAGCGCCTTATAGAATTCGAGTCCCTTTATCGCGCCTGGCGAATTCACGAAGCCCTCCAGGTGATACGGCTTCTTCGGGTCCTGGTATTCGAAGCCGAAGTTATAGAGCATGTTGGTCACGCCCATTGTGATCCCTTCCGAGCCGCGCTCCGTGAAGATATACACGCCATACACGGTTTTGCCGTCGATCTTTCGTCCCTGAAAGAACTCGGCTGTCTGCTTGAGTTCGTCCATTGTCGTGGGCGGCTCGAGTTCGCGCTTGTACTTTTGCTTGAACTCCGCGCGCAGTTCGGGCCTCGCAAACCAGTCTTTGCGGTAGGTCCAGCCCACGGCGTCCGCCATCGCGGGCAGCGCCCAGTAATTCGGCGTGTTCTTCGGCCACTCTGCGTAGCCGACGACGGTCGCCGGCACGAAGTCGTCCATCGAGATTTTGTTCTTGTCGAAGAAATCATTGAGCTTGACGTAGTGCCCATTGACCGCGGCACCGCCAATCCACTGACTATCTCCGATGATGAGATCGCACAGCTTTCCATGCGAATTCAGTTCGTTGAGGAAGCGGTCCGCATAACTCGTCCACGGCACGAACTCGAACTTCATTGCAATGCCGGTTTTCGCCGTGAAGTCTTTCGATAATTCGACGAGCGCATTGGCGGGGTCCCATGCGGCCCAACATAGCGTCAACTGCTTGCCCTGCGCATGCGCCGCCGATCCGAAGCTCAGTCCCAGCGACGCGACGAGCGCCGCTAATACCCTTGATGACGTAAGACGTAACATGTGTCTTCTCCTTGTCTCTGTCGGGTCTCAAACTGATGACAGACAGCGCCCATGCGCCGGACGCTGCATATGAGCTCTGGCGGACCGAAGCGAACTGTCCGCGCGTCGCGAGCTTCAGGCATGCGCATTCTCACGAAGATAGATACGGGTTTCGGGCGTCGGGATGGAAGGCACGCCGCGCACGTCGTTCAGGAAGTTGAGAGCGGCGAGACCGGCCCAATGGACAATGCCGCGCACGTCCTGATCGAGGATCACGTCGATCGCCCGCTCCGACAGCAGCGCCCGCGTATCGGCCGTGCACTCGTGGCCGATCAGTACGACGCGCGCCTTGTCGCCCGATTCCTGCAGCGTCGACGCGATGCCGGAAATGCCGCCGCACGTCACATACACGCCGACCAGATCCGGATGTCCCGCCGTCAGTCCTTGCACGGCGAGTCCGGCGCTGTCGTCGTCTTCGGCGAAATCGGGCTCCGTGAGCCAGCGCAGGTTGCGAAAGTCCTCTTCGAGCACCTGGGAAAAACCCGTCCGGCGCTCGAGCTGATCGTGCAGACGCGACGACGCCGACAGCACGGCGACCGTGCCGATGCGCGAACCGACGAAGCGGCCCATCAGCAGACCCGCCGTTCGTCCGGCCATGCGGTTATCGACACCCACGTACGTGGCGCGCGCACTCGACGGCAAATCTGAAAAGACCGTAACGACGGGCACGTTGGCATCCATCATGTCCTGAATCATCCGCTCGACCCATGGGTAATCGAGCGGCACGAGCACGAGCGCGTCGTAGTCGATCAATTGCTGTGCGAGTGAGATCGCGTCGCGCTGGCTGGACAGGTCGCAACGGTAAAACGACGAGACAAGACGATGCTCGCGAAAGAAGCTGGCGGACAGCGCGATATCGCGTTCGACTTGATCGAGAAAGCGGGAATTGATTTGCGGTAAGACGAAGGCGACCCGGAACGATGTGGTTTTCGCAGGCCTGCCGCGGCTTGCGCGTTCGTCGCGCAGCGTGGCCAGCGCGAGATGTACACGTTCGGCCGTTTCGGGGCGCACCCCCTGGTCTTCGCGCAGCACACGATCGACCGTTGCCACGCTCACCCCGGCGCGGCGCGCAATCATCATACGTGTAGCTGGCATGGGTCTCCTCCGGTGCCAGGCGAAGAATCGTTTTATGAACTCAAGATAGTTTTCTGCGCGGAGAATGCAAGCTTTTTTCACGCGTTAAATGCATCATTTTTGCCAGCATGCACCGTTGGATTTTTTCTCTATGTGCTTAATGTCGGCGCTTGTCTCGGCGTTGGATTCGCATCTGTGTGCCGATCAGAACGGATCTGTCATTAGTCATCCTTATAACGTCAAGAAAAGGGTGAACCGATGGCTGCCCCCCTCCGCTACAATGGCCGCCGAGCGACACAACTCCGATTGACTTCCATTATCGAACTGGACCCGATGAGGGCGAGGGTCCGGTCGATTTCCTCTTTGATCATCGCGATGACATCGGACACACCGGCCTCGCCTTTCGCGGAGAGCCCGTACAAAGTGGCGCGCCCAAGCATCACGGCCGTCGCGCCCAATGCGACCGCCTTCACCACATCGGCCCCTCTTCGGATGCCACTGTCCAGAATGAGATCGGTGGTCGGCGTCGCATCGGAGATGCCCGGCAATGCGTCGATCGGCGCAGGAAGATCCGCGAGCTGTCGTCCGCCATGATTCGAGACTATGACACCGTCGGCGCCGATTTCCACGCATCGCGCGGCATCTTCAGCCGTCACGACGCCCTTGACGAGCAGCTTTCCGGGCCAGTCGTCGCGCAAGCGACGGAGGTCGTCCCAGCTAAAGCTCGCGTCCATTTCCCGCCGCAGCACCGCAGCCTGGGAGGCGGTATCAGAGGCGTCATCGGTCGCGAAGTTCTTCAACTGCGGCATACCATTCGTCAGGTAGGACCACAGCCAACGGGGATGCGAAATGCCATCGAGAGCGCCTCGTGGAGTGACTTTGAATGGCATAGCAAACCCGTTTCGCAGATCGCGCTGCCGGAATCCATTTACCGCGACGTCCGTGGTCAGGATCAACGTCGAATAACGAGCCTCTCGCGCTCTCGTGACCAAGCTCTTCGCCACATTCCGGTGTACTACGTATAACTGGAACCACAAGTCTCCGTCCGCTCCCCTTGCTACCTCCTCGATCGACATGTTCGACGCGGTAGAGAGTGCGAACGGGATTCCAGCCTTGCTTGCAGCGCGTGCAAGCGCAAGATCTCCGTCGGGCCAGAACGCACTATTCAGACCTGTCGGCGCGATCACGAGCGGCGACGACATTTGTCTCCCCAGAAGCTCGGTAGACTGCACACGCTCGCTCACATCGACAAGACGCCGGGGACGCAATTCCCACTTGTCAAAGGCGGCACGATTGTGCGTCAGGCCGGACTCGTCGTCGGCCCCGCCTTCGAGATAGTCGAATACCATCCTCGGCAACCGACGCCGAGCCGCGGAACGATAGTCACCGACGGAGAAGATATGGGGAAACGCTCTTGCCATGATTGTGTCTTGCTTGACCGAACTGGAAACGTGGGGAAGAAAGCAATTTCTTGGCGTGTGTCACGGGCCGTCGAGCGACGACAGAGGAAGACCAACCGCAGTTGCGACTGGCAGACGGAGCGAGAAAGCGCCGCTCATGCCAGTCGCCGACCTCGCGCTACTCAGTGACGACTTGCGTGACCAGCCGCTTCTGACGAAGCGCCGGGATATGGTTTCTGACCTGCGACAGCGAGATCAGTACCAACAGCATGGCGACCCCGAGCATCGCGAGATAGAGGGACGCTCCGCCCACGGTGATGACGACGGCGCCAGCGAATGCGCTGAGGATCGCACCGAGTCGTCCAAACGCGAGCGCCGAAGCGAGGCCGGTTGCTCTCACGCGAGTCGGATAGACATACGCACACAAGGCGTACATCGTCGACTGAACTGCATTGACGAAGAGACCGTGGACGCCCAGACCGATAACCAAGAGGCTCGTGTGACTCGCCACATCAACGCCTCGCAGAAAAAAGGCGCTCGCACATCCTCCGGCGCAGCACACCAGGAGCGGCCAACGCGAACCAAAGCGCGTGATGGCCAAGGCGCAGATGAGTGCCCCGAAGACGCCGCCGAGGTTATATGCGGTCAGGCCCGAACCGGCAAGTGCCACGGGAAGACCTTCGGATGCGAGCATGGTCGGCAGCCAGCTAAAGGCGGCGTAGACCGCGAGCAGGCACATGAAAAACGCACTCCAGATAGCAATCGTGTTACGTCGCTGAGCCGGCTCGAAGAGCGACCCGAAGCCGTCGCGTTGTTCGAGCCTTTGCTCGGCGGCGTCGACGAAAGTCGTCTGCGCACTAATCGGCCGCGACATTCTCGCAAGGAGCGCACGCAACTCGGTCCAGCGCTGTTCCTTGCGAGCGAGAAAGCGGGGAGACTCCGGGAACACGAAAAACAGCAGAATGCCAAGGGCCAAGGGGATCGTGCCACCGATGAAGAACAAGCCACGCCAACCGAAGGTCGGCAAGACGGCACCGGCGAAGAACCCGGCAAGCATGCCCCCGAGCGGCACGCAAACGATGGTAGACGTGACGGCGAGCGTGCGGCGACGTGCCGGGGTGAACTCTGCGGTCATCGTCGTGGCACTGGGAAGCGCTCCGCCGATGCCCAGGCCCGCGATAAAGCGAAGCGCGGCGATCATCGGTATGTCTTGCGCAAGCCCGATGGCGCAGGTTGCCGCGCCGAACACCACGACGCTACCGATGAGCGCCCAGCGCCGGCCAAACCTGTCGGCGAACAAGCCAGCGCACGCGCTCCCGACGCCCATGCCAACCAGACCCGCCGCCACGGCCGGCGCGAACGCATTGCGCGTTATGCCCCATTCTTTGATGATGGTGGGAATGGCGTAACCGATGAGCTGGCCATCGAAGCCGTCCATGATGATGGACAGTGCGGCCAGGCAAACGACGAACTTCTGAATGAGCGTAAAGGGGCCGTCGTCGAGAAGACTGCCAATGTCAGCAGTCTTCGAAGCGCTGAAGGTCTGCGGATTCATTGCTCGACCTCCGCGCGCACATTCGATGGTCTGTCGATTGCAACAAGGTCCGCGACGTCGCGCGGGAGCATGGCAAAACATATCTTCATGGCGATGTCTCCTGGGTACGCTGCGCCGGGTTGATCGGCGCGTCTTTTGATGCATGATCGCGGACGTTTGTTGTTCTCGGTTGACGTGCCCGCGGCTGCCTACTTCGCAACGGCTGATGCGTTTCGCGCGTCGATAAGCCTGACGAGCTTTGCCAATGTCTCCGTGTGCGGAACGGACACGTTGATGCTGCGGGCCACTTCAACGACTGCGCCGTTGATGCCTTCGATCTCTGTCTTTCGCCGGGCCAGAACGTCTTGCAGCATCGACGGCTTGTGCCCCTTGTGCTGTTCGATCGCATGAACGATGTTTGTCGAGCACACGCTCAGATCCGCGGAAACGCCGCTGGCGTTCGCCACTGCGATGACCTCGGCGGCCACGGTCAGTGCCAGGCTCTTGCTGTCCTCCAGCAGTCCAAGCTGGTCCACCGTCGTTCCAGTGACCGCACAGATGCTGTTGAGCGCAGCGTTGAACGCCACCTTTTCCCAGATAGCTGCCCAGACGTTGTCGTCGATCTGACAATTCAATCCGGCGGAATTCAGAGCCTCGGCGACGGCATTGACTTGGGAAGTGCGTTCACCGTCGGCGCTCATCATGCGAATTCTCCCTTCGCCGTGACTGCTCACCGAGCCAGGACCGACAAGGTCCGCTGGCCACGTGGTAACGCCAACAAGCACGTTGGAGAGCGGCACGAAGTCTCGAATCGCTTCGACGTTCCCGAGTCCGTTTTGCAGCGTGAGCACGGCGGTTGTCTCGCCGAGCAGATGCTCGATGCCGGACAAGGCCGCGCGCGTGTGCATCGACTTCGTGAAGAGCAACAGCAAGTCAGGCCGTTTATCCGTAGCTTCGGGTCGTATCGCGTTGATGTTCGTGATTGCGCGAGTATCGTCATCCATCTCCAAGCGGAGGCCCTTCGCACCGATAGCGTCCAGATGCGGTTGATTGATGTCGATCAGCGTGACTGAGTGACCGGCTTCCGCCAGGCGGCCGCCGAACAACGACCCCATCGCTCCTGCACCGAGTACGGCGATTTCCATAGTTGACATGTCGACCGCGGCTGCGGTCTTACCTGAGTTGTCGAACGAGTTGACGAGGGTGACAGGGACGTAACTCAGAACGGATAGTGTCGCGGCGACGTTTGCACAGTGACCCAGCGCAAGTCGGTAAAAGCGGCAATGCCTGCCTGTCCGCCGAAGTGGCCAAAGCCACTACCTTTGACGCCTCCAAAGGGCATCTGCGCTTCGTCGTGGACGGTTGGCCCGTTGACGTGGCAAATCCCGGATTGGATGCGGCTCGCCACCCGCATCGCGCGCGCGACATCGCGACTGAACACGGCCGCAGCGAGACCGTATTCGTTATCGTTAGCGCATCGGATCGCTTCTTCTTCGCCGTCGACGCGCACGATTGCCTTGACAGGGCCAAACGTCTCTTCGTTGTAGATCCGCATGTTCGGTCCAACGTTATCGACGAGCGTTGCAGGCATAAGCGTGTTCTCTGCTTTTCCCCCGCAGACCATCGTCGCGCCTTTGTGCAAGGCGTCATCGATCAAGGCGTTGCATCGTTGTACCGTCGCCATATCGACAACTGACCCCAACACGACCGGCCCCTTTCGAGGGTCGCCGAGCGGCAGCGTCTTAACCTTTTCACCGAGCTGAAGAACAAACTCGTCGGCGATCGCGCGATCGACGATGATGCGCTCGGTGGACATGCAGATTTGTCCTGAATTCGCGAAGGCGCCGAAAGCGGCAGCATCGACCGCTGCCGCTATGTCGGCGTCGTCGAGCACGATCAGCGGGGCCTTTCCGCCCAGTTCGAGAACAGACGGTTTGAGATGCCGTGCGCAGCTTTCCGCGATGATTTTCCCGACCTTTGTCGAGCCCGTGAAATTGACACGTCGGATTGACGGCTTCGACATGTGAAATCAATGGTAATGACACGTCGTCCAAAGACTTTACGGTCAATCTTCCGACGCTGTCCACGAATGCCTTGACGAAATCGGGCGATACGGCAGGCGCCACTTCCTA
Source organism: Caballeronia sp. ATUFL_F1_KS4A (assembly GCF_023630905.1). NCBI lineage: Bacteria > Pseudomonadati > Pseudomonadota > Betaproteobacteria > Burkholderiales > Burkholderiaceae > Caballeronia > Caballeronia sp. ATUFL_F1_KS4A. The sequence goes on from NZ_JALQEB010000035.1 coordinate 60,385, forward strand.
CCATATCGCGTTGTCCAAATGCACGCCGGTAACGTCGACCAGCAAGGCTTCGGTCTTCTATGAGGCGGGCGCCACCGTCGACCCGGTCGATGGACGTCTTATCGTCGCGCCAGGCGGCGCTCAAAACGTCAAGCTGCAAATCAACAACAGCGACGGTTCCCAGATCAAGGCCGGCTTTTCGACCGATCTGCAGAACTCCAAAGCGGCCGATATCTCGAGCGGCGCAGCGACGCTGTACTACCAGGCTGAATACTACGCAACGGGCGCCACGACTGCCGGCGCGGCCAATTCGTCTGTCGTGTACAGCATCGATTATCAATAAGTCGATAACGACCAGCACGTTCAGCAGATTGCGGTTATCCGCTGCGACCACATAATCCAGGACGAGATTGCCGAAGTAGGGCATGGCGAGAATCGTGAACTGGCTCCCGAGCGCGACGAACAGCACCTTGCCGATCTGCGCACGCAACTGCGGATTCACGGCCCTCACGCGCCGCATTGCCGCCGGCACACGCGACTTCGCGCGAATTCGCGGCATCTCCGGCGTTGGCGAGAATTGCAGCAGAAAGCCTGAAACGGCGGAGCGGAAGGTATCCATCGATACCCGCCGGCGGCCTGTTGCCGGATCGATAACATTCACATACCCGCGTCCGGCCTTTTCGAACACGACGAAATGCGCGCCGCCGAAATGCAGAATCGAACCTTTCTTGACCGCTGAAAGTTCGGAAGGGTCGAAACGGTACGCCTCGACGGAAAGGCCGAATTCGACCGCAACGTCGTAAAGATCCATCAGAGTGAGGCCGTTCGCCGAGATGGGCTTATGTGCCGACAGCTCGCGCACTTCGGTTGCGCGTCCCAAATTCGACAGCACCATGGCGAGACATGCATAGCCGCATTCCGCGACTTCGTTTTGGTAAATGACCCGCACCTTACCTTCGCAAGCATTTTCGTTTTTGGCGCGTTGAGCGAATACGTGCAGAAGTACCTCACCGAATTGATCTTCAATCTGGTCCAAATCAACTCGACGGAAGGACTCATCGGGCATCTTCTGCGCAATCCGATGCCATGGTTCGAGAAGCGGCACGTCGGCGATGTATTCGCGCGCGTGAAGGCGCAGGACGAGATCACCGGCTACGCGACGCGCTCCATCGTCTCGTTGTGCATCGACGTGGCGGTAGGAACGCTCGCGCTCATACTCATGCTGATCCAAAGCCGGCAACTGACGCTCATTGCACTCGTGGTATTCGCCGCGTACGTGGCGCTGGCGTTGAGCATGTATCCCGCGATGCGCGACAATCACGCGCTGGTCACGGAAACGTCGGCCCGTTGCGATGACGCGCTTATCGAGACCATCCGCGCGGCGTCGCTGCTCAAGCTTGCACAGGGCGAGACTCGACGCACGTCGATCTACATGACGATCTTCAAGGCGTATGCCGTGGCAGCGCTCGCGAAGAGCCGATTGAACTGCACGCGCGACAGCCTGCTCAAACTCGTCAACTACGCGGACACGGTGGTTATCACATACATGGCGGCACGGCTCATGCTCGGCGGCGTCGTTTCGGTCGGCGTGTTCTATTCGTTCCTGATCTACAAGTCGTTGATGTCGGAGCGTTTTGCCAACGCCATCAACGCGATGTTTCAGTACTTCATGTTGAGCGTGCCGGTCGCGCGGGTCGACGACATCGTCGAAGCACAGACCGAAACTTACACGCCATTGAGCGCGAGCGAACGGGCGACGGAGATACGCGATTTCTCGAGTATCGAAATGCGCAACGTGACGTTCAGCTACGGCGTATCCGATAAACCCGTGCTGGCCGATCTCAATCTTTCGATTCGCAAAGGCGACAAGATCGTCATCACCGGTCCTTCGGGGAGCGGCAAGTCCACGGTATTCAAGCTCTTATCGGCGGCCGAGCCGCTGCGGGAAGGGCATATCGAACTCAACGGAATCGCGTGGCCGAATCTTGCCGTCGATGAAATTCGGCGCCACATGGCTCATATGCGCCAGGGCGACATCATCCTTCACGGCTCGATTGCCGACAATATCACCTTGTTTGCGGCGAATCCCGACGACGACCGCATACACAGGCTGCTTTCCGACGTGGGCCTTCTCGACGATGTCATGCGTCTGCCGATGCGCACGCGAACCGTCATCAGCGACACGATTGCCAACATCTCTGCGGGGCAGCGTCAACGTCTTTTGCTGGCGCGCGCGCTCTATCAACAACGCGAGATACTGATGCTCGATGAGCCTACTTCGAATCTTGATCCCGCATCTGTGAAGCACATTGCGCAACTGCTTCGCAGTCTGAAGCAAACGGTGGTGGTCATCACCCACGATATGGCTTTGGCATCGGCATTCGACATGCGCTATGCATTCGCCAATGGCGGGCTCGTGCCTGAACACGTCGTGCAAGCATCTGATCCGGTGCTGGTGGACGCATGAAGAAGCCGGGATTCTCAGCAGTCTTGGTTGCGGTCTGCATGACGCTGGCTAATCAGACATGCGCGAGCGATCTGCTCGATATGGTGAATGCGTCGCTCTCACAGGATGCCGATCTCGCGCAGGCACGCGCCGCCTATGAGGCGTCGAAGCAGGCCATTCCCATTGCGCGAGCTGCCTTGCTGCCGCAGATAAGCGGAGGATGGGGCCGTGCGTATAACGAAATCAAAACGGACGGTTTTCCGCGTCAGAGCTATTGGCAAAACGGATGGACTTTTCAGGCCGCGCAGCCCCTCTTCGACTGGGCCAAATGGACGACCTATCAGCAGGCCGATCTGGTCGTCGCTCAAGGCGCGGTGCAATTCGCGGCCGCGCAGCAAGCGGCGATGCTCAAGGCGGTTCGCGCCTATTTCGATGCGCTCGCGGCGGAGGACGAACTCGAACGTACGAGCGAATATCTCGCCGCCATCGATGAACAGCACAGGCAAACGCGCCGTAAGCGCGCCGCCGGCGAAGCGACTGTCATAGACGAGCGCGATATCGATGTCGCTCTCGCCCAGGCGCGGATTCAAAACGCCGACGCGCGTCAGGACATGGAGGTGAAGCGTCGCGTTCTACAGCAGATGAGCGGCAAGCCATTCTCGCCGCTTGCGGGTCTTGCAGCGGGCACGAAGCTGCCGCGTATCGAGCCGGAAGATCCGGATGTCTGGGCCGGTCAGGCGAGTTCGAGCGGCTACGATGTGCAATCGAAACAGCTCGACCTCGAAATCGCGAAGATGGATTCGAAAAAGGCGCGTGCGGCGCACTATCCGGTCGTCTCGCTTACCGGCACCTACACGCCGGCTGGCGCAGCGTCGGGCTATGCGCGCCCGACCACCACGACCACAGCCATGCTCCAAGTGATGATGCCGCTCTTCTCCGGCGGAGAGATACAGGCGCGATTGAAGCAAAGCCTGGCGCAGCAGGACAAAGCGCAGGACGCGATCGAATCCGCGTCCTTCACGGCCGAGAAGGATGCGCGTGAAAACTACGCTGCATATCTAAAGGCGCGCGTTCGGAGTATCTCACTCGAACAGCTATTGCAGACATCAAAGGAAGCATTGGCCGCAACCGAAACGGGCTTCAAAGTCGGCAGCCGGACGCAGGTCGACGTTCTGCGTGCGCTCGACTCGTACTTTACGGTTCGCCGCGATCTCATGCGTTCTCGATACGAGGTTATCGTTTCCTCGTTGCAATTGAAGGCGAACGTTGCGTCCCTGACCATCGACGATATTTCCTACGCAAACACGCTGTTGTGCTGCGCGAAAACATCGGACAACGGACCATCCTTACGCTGACTGTGCAAGAGTGCATTGACGTGCCGAATACCTTGAGTTCGTTTGCATAACCCTTCTGGCTTTGCCAGAGCAGTTCGCTCTAATACGCTTGAAACGCGCATCGGGAATTTCCCATTGCGCGTTTTTTGTTGCCTAAAAGGATCGACATGAGTTATTTGCATGCCGTCTCGCAGGCATCTATCAAATCTCAAAAAAGATTTGCTCCAAAAATAGGATACGTCTTATTATGTTCTTAAGCTGATTATGTTCCCGCAGCGCGCAGATAAGGAATCCCGAGCACAAGAAGTTTCATTACAGGGGCCGAGATGAGAAAAGCGAAGTGGTTGACTATTGCCCGGCACGCGCTGCGCTGCGCCGTCGTGAGTTCCCTTGCCGGGCTTTGCGTGCCGGCTTTCGCGACACTCGTTCCGGGCGGCACGATCACGTTCAGAGGTGCATTGGTTGCGCCGCCGTTTGACATCGTTTCCGGATCTGCTTCCATGCTCGGAACCAGTGGATTCCAGAACGATTCCGCTGATGTGAAAGGCGTACGTTCCTCCGCCGTTGTCACCTATTACGCGCCACCGCACAATGCGCCGAGCGCGGAGGTTTCGCTGGTCGTAGTGGGCGATCGTGCCGCTGCGGTGAGTTCGCATTTCATCGACGGCGCGGGACAGCGCGTCGGGCCGTCCCTGGGCCGCTCATATCACGTAGGCCCGGCAGGCGGCGCGCTTCTGATACGGCGATCCGAAAACGCGCGCGCCGAATCGACGACGCTCGTGACCGTCGTCACCGAATACAACTAGCGCATTCAACGCGATGCATATCGCTGCAATCCCGCGATGCTTTCCCGCAGTTCGTCTTGCAGCCGCGCCATCAATTCGGCGGCGGGCAACTCGCGCGCGAGCGCGGCGGCTTGCCCTGCCCATTGCGCGCCGAAGCCGAATTCGCTCTTTGCTTTCGCCGCTGCGTGCAATGCCTTGCCTGCATCGTAGGTAATCGGATACGCGGGAATGGCAGGCGCTCCTTCGGCGCGCCCGAGTTCGGTGAACTTGTTGACGAGGCCGCGCGCCTTGCGCCCCGAAATCGCCGATGTGAACGTCGTGCGTTCGGCCGCATCGGTCAAGATCGCGCGACGGTAGCCCGCATCGATCGACGTCTCCGTGCAAGGCACGAACGCCGTGCCCAATTGCGCGGCCTGTGCGCCCAGCGCAAGCGCCGCCGCAATGCCCGCGCCGTCCATGATGCCGCCCGCCGCGATCACGGGCACATCGAACTTGCTGGCGAGAAGACGCGTCAGCGCGAACGTGCCGAGGTTGTCGTCGTCGGCTTGCGGATCGAAGATGCCGCGATGTCCGCCCGCTTCGATGCCCTGCGCGACGATCGCATCCATGCCCGCCGCGACGACCTGCTCCGCCTCACGCAAATTAGTTGCGGACGCAATCAGTTTGATGCCCGCGTTGCGCAACGCATCGATGTATTCCTTCGACGGCAAGCCGAAGTGAAAACTCACGATCGCGGGCTTCTCTTCGACGAAGACCCGGAGCATGGCATCATCGACGACGAAGCTCGTATAAATCTCGCTCAGCTTCGCGGGCGGCGTCGCGCCGTATTGCGCGAACACCGGCGCGAGCCAGTTCGTCCATGCCTGCTCGATAGCGGCGTCGGCGCGGGCCGGCTCATGACAGAACACGTTGATGTTGAACGGCTTGCTCGTCAGCTCGCGCGTCTCGCGAATCACCTTGCGCGCGCCTTCCGCGTTCATCGCGCCGACGCCGAGCGAGCCGAGCCCGCCCGCATTCGATACGGCCGCCGCGAGCGCGGGCGTGCTGACGCCGGCCATCGGCGCCTGAATGATCGGCACGTCGATGCCGAGTAGCGATGTCAATGCGTTCTTGCTCATGAATGTGCATCCTCTGAACGTTGATTCAACGCGTGCCGAGCTTCTCGACGACGAAGTCGACAAAAGCCCGCACGCGCGACGACAAATGTCTGCCGTGCGGATACAGCAGGATGAACGGCCTGCTGCATCCGCCGTAATCGCGCAGCACCTCGACAAGCGTGCCCGCGCGCAATTCTTCCTCGACGGTGAAGCGATAAATCTGGAACAGACCCGCGCCGTGACGCGCGAGCGGAATGCCCGCGAGCGCATCGCCGGACGTGCCGTAGCCGCCTTGCGTCGTGATTTCCACGAGTTCGCCGTTCTGCATGAAGAGCCACGGCACGGGCCGTCCGGTACTTGGCATCTCGAACTGGATGCATTCGTGCGCGAGCAGATCTTCGATTGTTTTCGGCACGCCCGCGCGCTTCAGATAAGCCGGCGACGCCACCGTGACCAACTCCGCATCTTCGAGCTTGCGCGCGATCAGACCGGAATCGCGGGGTGCGCGTCCGCGTATCGCGAGGTCGAAACCTTCATCGGCGAAGTCGATGTTGCGGTTGCTCAGATGCGCTTCGACCGTGACATCGGGATAACGCTTTCTGAACTCCGCAAGCAACGGCAGCATGCGGTAATGCCCGTAAGGCGTCGGCATGCTGATGCGCAACACGCCCTTCGGCGTCGTCTGCTGGCCGGTGGCTTCGCGCTCCGCTTCCGCGAGACGATTGAGCGCATCGCGACATTGCTCGAAGTAGCGACGGCCTGCATCGGTCAGTCGAATCTGGCGCGTCGTACGCACGAAAAGCCGCACGGCGAGGCGCTTTTCGAGTCGCGCGACCGAGCGGCTCACGGCCGCCGGCGTGACGCTCGCAGCGGTCGCCGCGAGCGTGAAGCTGCCGAGTTCGGCTGCAAGGCAGAAGAGTTCGATGCTGCCGAGAAGAAGGTCGTCGAATTGCCGCTGCATGTCGATTGGCTTCGCGTCGCTGTCGTTTTTGCTGCATCTTCGCCGCTTGCACATGAACGGTCAACCGACGGCGTTTCATACGGATCGGCGCGCCGGGGCACAAAAACGAACGCCCGCTTCTTCCACACGGAAAAAACGGGCGATTAGTTGCACGCGTAACGATCGATTACTTCGCGGTCGGCATCACGAATTCCGCGCCCTTCTCCGTGCTCTCGGGCCAGCGCTGCATGATCGACTTCTGCTTCGTGTAGAAGCGCACGCCTTCTTCGCCATACGCGTGCATGTCGCCGAAAAGGCTGCGCTTCCAGCCGCCGAATCCGTGCCACGCCATCGGCACCGGAATCGGCACGTTGATGCCGACCATGCCCACTTCGATGCGACGGCCGAATTCGCGCGCGATATGACCATCGCTCGTATAGCACGCGACGCCGTTGCCGAATTCGTGCTCGTTGACGAGATCGACCGCTTCGCTGAAGTCTTTCACGCGCACGCACGCGAGTACCGGACCGAAGATCTCTTCCTTGTAGATGCGCATGTCCGGCGTGACATGATCGAACAGCGTGCCGCCCGTGAAGAAGCCGTCTTCGTGGCCCGGCACCTTGAAGCCGCGGCCATCGACGACGAGTTTCGCGCCTTCTTCCACGCCCAGCGCGATATAACCTTCGATGCGTTCGAGTGCCTGGCGCGTGACGATCGGGCCCATTTCCGCATCGTCTTCCATGCCGTTCTTGATCTTGAGTTGCTGCGCGCGCTCTGCGAGACGCGGCACGATCTTGTCGGCGACATCGCCCACGAGCACCGCGACCGAGATCGCCATGCAGCGCTCGCCGGCCGAGCCGTAGCCCGCGCCGATCAACGCATCCACGGCCTGATCGATGTTCGCATCGGGCATCACGACCATGTGATTCTTCGCGCCGCCGAGCGCCTGCACGCGCTTGCCGTGCTTCGCGCCGGTCTCGTAGATGTAGTTCGCGATCGGCGTGGAGCCGACGAAGCTGATCGCCTTCACTTGCGGATGCGCGAGCAGCGCATCGACGACGACCTTGTCGCCCTGCACGACGTTGAAGATGCCATCGGGCAAACCGGCTTCCTTGAGCAGATCGGCCATGAACAGCGACGCCGACGGATCGCGCTCGCTCGGCTTCAGAATGAACGCGTTGCCCGCCGCGATCGCGACCGGGAACATCCAGCACGGCACCATGCACGGAAAGTTGAACGGCGTGATGCCCGCGACGATGCCGAGCGGCTGGCGCGTCGTCCAGTTGTCCATGCCCGTCGAGACCTGTTCGGTGTAGTCGCCCTTCAGCAGTTGCGGAATGCCGCATGCGAATTCGATCACGTCGATGCCGCGCGACACTTCACCCTGCGCATCCGAGAACACCTTGCCGTGCTCGGCGGTGATGATCGCGGCGAGTTCGTCGCGATGCTTGTTCATCAGTTCGAGGAACTTCAGCATGACGCGCGCGCGGCGGATCGGCGGCGTGTCGCGCCAGGCCGGGAACGCGGCTTTCGCGCTCGCGACGGCTGCATCGACATCGGCGGCTTCACCGAGCACGAGCTTGCGCGGACGCTCGCCCGTCGCGGGATTGAACACCGGCTGCGTGCGCGTGGCCGAGCCATGCGTGCGCTCGCCGTGAATGTAATGAACGACGTCGGCGGTGTCGTTGAACGCTTGCATGCTGTCTCCTCTCACGGACTGGTTTGGCAATTGACACAGTGTAGGAAGCGATGCGCCCCTTGCAAAGACGCTATGATTGAACTCATTGTTTATATTGGCAAACAATCGGTTGATGGACGAGCAAAAGATCGAAGGTCTGTGGACGCATTTGCACTGGCTCACCGTGCTTGCGGAACAAGGCAGCTACACGGCCGCCGCCGCGCGGCTGAACGTATCGAAAGCGGCGATGAGCCAGCGCATCGCCGAACTGGAGCGCGCGGCGGGCGTGCCGCTCGTCACGCGCACGACGCGCAGCGTGCGTTTCACCGAAGCGGGCCGCAGGCTCGTCGACGATACGCGCGAGCAGTACGAGCGCATCGCATCGAGCTTCATGAGCGTCAAGGAGATGGCGGGCGTCGCGCGCGGGCTCATCCGCGTAACCGCGCCGATGGCCTTTTCGCGGCAGCAGCTCGTGCCGCGCATGGCCGGATTTCTGCACGCGCACCCCGATGTGCGGGTGCAACTGGAGGCATCGGACCGGTTGAGTTCGATCGCGACCGAAGGCTTCGATCTCGCGCTGCGGCACAGCGCGCAGGTGCCGGATACGCACGTCGCGTGGAAGCTGTGCGATACCCGTTCGGTGATCGTCGCGACACGCGCCTATCTGAAGCGGCGCGGCACGCCGGCGACGCCCAACGATCTCGTCACGCACGATTGCCTCGTCTATCCGCGGCCGCAGGCATCGAGCATCTGGTCGTTCGAAAGGAAAGGCGGGCGCAAGACTTCGACCGGGCCTCATACGCTCGCGGTGAGCGGTCCTTTCGCGGCGAACAACAGCGAAGTGCTGCGCGATGCAGCGCTCGACGATCTCGGCATCGCGCTCTTGCCGGATTTCACCGCGCAGGCCGCCGTGCAAGCGGGAAAGCTCGTCGTGCTGTTGCCGGAGTGGCGTCCGGTCGGCGCGTTCGCGGATCAGCTATTCGTGGTGCGGCCTTATGCGCCGCATGTGCCACGCGCGGTCGCGCTTTTCATCGGATATTTGCGCGAGACGTTCGCAGGCGGCTTTCCGCTCTAGAACGAAAAAACGCGCCGGTCCGAGACCAGCGCGTTTCGTGATGCGGCTTGCAGCTTGCTGCTTGCTGCTCAGTGATGCGCGAACGTCGGGAAAACGTCGGCTTGAACCGCGTTCACGCGAGCGCCCGATTGCGCTGAACCATCCGCCACACCGCCATATCCGTTTTGCGCGGCGACGCGCGCTTCGGCAGCTTGAACGTCGGCGGGATACTTCGAATCGCTGATGACGTTCGGGTTATAACCGGCCTTTTCCAATTGCACGATTTGCTCGCGGACTTCGGCGCGCGTCAAAGGCTGATTCGACTGCGCGAACGATGCGACCGGCGCGGCAAAAGCAAGAGCGACCGCTGCGATACCGATGAACTTGTTCATGATGCTTTCCTCCATCCATAAGTTTTGAGTTGCCGCTCACGCTGCCTTGTTTGCTTCGTGCGCGACCGTTGAACAGAGTTTAGGTATCGCACGCCCTAGGGTAAATACCTAAACGGCGAAATCACTTTTGGCGAAAACCCGACTAATACGGGCACGCGCGATGAGAACCAACGCCTTGCGAATCGCCTATAACCAAGAACGGAGCGCCGCTCTACGCGACGCATAGCACGAACGATCGTTTAATCAGGGGAATGGCCTTGAAACGAATCCTTGTGATTGGCGCGGGTTTCGCCGGTCTGTGGAGCGCGCTGTCGGCGGCGCGCAAGCTGGACGAACTCGGGCACGCCGACGAAGCGGAAGTCGCCATCGTCAATCCGGTGCCTTTTCATAGCGTGCGGGTGCGCAACTACGAACAGCCGCTCGACCCGACGCTCGTGCAACTCGATACCGTGCTCGGGCCCGCGGGCGTGCACCTGATTCAGGCGAAGGCGACGAGCCTCGACAGCGCGAATCGCCGTGTGACGATCGAACGCGACGGAGCATCGGAGACGCTCGACTACGACCGGATGATCCTCGCGGCAGGCAGCGTGCTCGTGCGTCCGCCGATTCCGGGCCTCGATCGCTATTCATTCGATGTCGACACCTACGCGGGCGCGTGCAAGCTGCAGGCGCATCTGCTGACCTTGCCCGCGCTGCCCGACACGCCCGGCCGCTATACGGCGGTCGTGGTCGGCGCGGGACTGACGGGCATCGAGTTGGCGGCGGAATTGCCCGCGCGCCTGCGCGAGATCGTCGCGGAAAAGGATCGCGGCAAGGTGCGCGTCGTGCTCGCGGATCGTTCGGCGCGGATCGCGCAATCGATGGGCGGCGCGCAGCATGTCATCGAAGGCGCGTTGCAGACGCTCGAAGTCGAGATGCGGCCAGGCGTGACGCTCGAATCGGTCGATGGCCAAGGTCTCACGCTCCACGATGGCGCGGCGAGCGAGCGCATCGAAGCGGCGACGGTCGTCTGGTGCGGCGGCATGCACGCGAACGCGCTCGCGGCGCAATTGCCGGTCACGCTGGACCCGCTCGGACGCGTGCCCGTCGATACGTTTCTGCGCGCGGAAGGCGTGCCGGGCGTGTTCGCGGCGGGCGATTGCGCGCGCATATTGATCGACGGCACGCGGCCATCGGTGATGTCGTGCCAGCATGGCCGGCCGATGGGACGTTACGCGGGCAACAACGCCGTCTGCGATCTATTCGGGCTGGAGATGCTGCCGCTGTCGATCGACTGGTACACGACCATCTGCGATCTCGGGCCGTGGGGCGCGGTGTATACGGAAGGATGGGACAGAAAGCTCGTCTCGGAAGGAGAGACGGCGAAGGCGACGAAGCGCACGATCAACGGCGAGCGCATCTATCCGCCGAAAAGCGGCACGCGCGAGGACATTTTTCGGGCGGCGGCGCCCGTCGTGCAAACGCCGCCGCCTACCGAACGCGCCAACAAGTAACGAAGCGTCAGACCTTCTTCACGGACGCTTCGTAGATCTCGTCGATCGACTGCTCGAGCGTCTTGTCGAACTCGCTGTCGCTCATGTCCTTCTTCAGCTCGTTGATGAGCGCGCGCGAGAAGCTCGCGATCATGCCGTGGTTCTGCGCGAGCTTCTTGCACGCGTCGCTGCGCGTATAGCCGCCCGACAGCGCGACGACACGCACGACACGCGGATGCTCGATCAGCGGACGATAGAAATCCGCCTCGTCGGGGATGGTCAGCTTGATCATCACGTTGCTCGATTCCGGCAGCGCGTCGAGGCCCTTCAGCAATTCGTCGCGCAGAATCTTTTCCGCGCCTTTCTTGTCCGGGCTCTTGATCGAGACTTCGGGTTCGAGAATCGGCACGAGACCGTGCTTGATGATCTGCGCGCCCACTTCGAACTGCTGCTTCGCCACGGCGGCGATGCCCTTTTCGTCGGCTTGATGGATCACCGAGCGCATCTTCGTGCCGAAGATGCCGAGCTTCACGGCGCGCGCCAGAAGATCGTCGAGACCGGGGATCGGCTTCATGATCTGCACGCCGTCGGCTTCGGCTTCGAGACCCTTGTCGACCTTCAGGAACGGCACGACGCCGCGGTCTTCCCACAGGAACGTGGGAACGGGCTTGCCTTCCGCTTCGCCGTCCATCGTGCGCTCGAACAGAATCGCGCCGATCACCTTCTTGCCCGTGAACGAAGGCGCCGTCATGATACGCACGCGCATTTCATGCATCAGCTTGAACATTTCGGCGTCGCCGTTGTAGGCGTCGTCCGGAATTCCGTATTGCCGCAGCGCGCCGGGCGTCGATCCGCCGCTCTGATCCAGAGCAGCGATGAAACCATCCTTCTCAGCCATTTGCGCGAGCATCTTTTCGTTAGCCACGAACATTTCCTCCTCGAAGTTCAAACACCGGACTTGTGCGCGCACAGTCCGGGCTTATGGTTCAGCTTCTGCAAGTGTAAAGGTTTTGACGGGCGCTCAAGTCGTGCAAATCCGCCATTTGCGCGCAAATGGGGTGATGTCGTGCGCTGGCGCACGGCCCGCGACAAGAAAACTTCAGGAAGGAGCGGAATTGAGGCCGCCCGCGTTGCCGGATCGCCAGACGATGCCGAGGGCGCGCTTGAAGAGCGATGGCGCGCGCGTGAAGTCGCCGGCTTGCGGCAGTTGCGCATGATCGTTCGATGCTTCCGATGCAGCTTCGATCGCCTCCGGTTCGGGAACGGGCTCCGGAACAGGCGCGAGCTTTTCGCGCGCGTCGCCGCAACGCTGGTTCAGCACGCGGCGCATGTCGGGGTCGTCGATCAGCGCTTGCGCGGTCGCCATGCCGCGCTCGAATTGCAGCGCATAGGCGATATCGGTGAAATCTTCGTAGCGGCCGCTATCGGCCAGCTCGTACGCCAATTCGAGCGTGCGCCGGCGTTTCCATGCATCGAGATCGTCGTGGGCCGTGCTCAAGGTGTCCTCTTCTTCGCGATGAGGTGCCGAAGATGTTAGCCCGCGCCAAACTTTTTTCCGTTGTCGCGTCACAACAAGCAGACGAAAAGCATTCACGATTTCAAACAAAAACCGCTTGCCTGAAGCACTGGATTCGCGATAGTCCTCGCTTGACAAGGCTCGTGTAAGGTATTTAATTCACTCACCCGCCTCGCTGCGAAATGATGGGCGGCCGCCGACATGTCCTGTCTGCGCTGTGAAGCAGTCCCGACGTATGGATGTTCGCTCCGGTGCGGAGCGCGATGTGCCTTTATCGGAGCCGCGTCATGAACCCGCTTTCAGGAAGTCCGGCACGCGTGGCCGCTCTCGCTCTCGGCTGCGCGCTCGTCACGTCCGTAACCGGTTGCGGCGGCTCCGATTCCACCGATACGTCCGTCCCCGACGCCATCACGCAGATCATGAAAAAGCCCATGTATCAGGGCGCGACGTGGGCATTGCGCGTCGTCGATCTGAACTCGGGCGATCTCGTCTACGACATGAATTCGAACGCGCAGGTGTATGTGGCGTCGGTGCGCAAGGTGTTTTCGCTCGGCGCGGCGCTCGATCAATACGGCGCGCAGCATCAGTTTCAGACGCCGGTGTATCGCACGGGAACCGTCGATGCGGCCGGCACGCTCAACGGCAATCTCGTGCTCGTCGCGAGCGGCGATCTCTCGATGGGCGGCCGCACGAACGCCGACGGCACGCTCGCCTGGACCAACTTCGACCACAACGAAGCGAACAATCTCGGCAACGCGCAGATCACCGCGCCCGATCCGCTCGCGGGCTACGACGCGCTCGCGGCGCAGGTGGCGGCAGCGGGCATCAAGAAGGTCAACGGCGAAGTCGTCATCGACGATCGGCTTTTCGAACCCTTCGACTTTCGCGGCGAATTTCAATTGCGGTCGATCTTCGTGAATGACGATGTCGTCGATACGATCATCTCGCAGGGCAGCGCCGGCTCGGCGACGCCGGTGGACTATCGGCCGAAATCATCGGCGTTCACGGTGCAATCCACGTTGATGACAGCGGCGGCGGGCACCGAGGCGAAAATCACCGTCACGCCGACGGACCCGACCTGCTTCGGCTCGCTTGCCTGCACCGGCACGATCGGCGGTTCGATTCCGGCGAATTACGTGCCGCCGATCGTGCCGAATTTCCCGGTCATCCGCACGTTCCGCATCACCGCGCCGCAGAACTATGCGCGCACGGTGCTCATCGAGGCGCTCGCGCGCGCCGGCGTGAGGGTCACGGCGCCGGCTGTCGAAAACAACCCGACGCAACTTCTGCCCGCGAAGAATTCATATTCCGCCGATACGCGCGTCGCGCAGCTCACATCGCAGCCGTACAGCGAATATTCGAAGTGGATTCTGAAGGTCAGCTACAACATCGGCGCGGACACGAGCCTCATGCTCTTCGGCGTCGCGAACAACGGTTCGACCACGCTTCAGTCGGCGCTCGCGGCGGAGAACGCGAAGCTATCCGCCGCGCCGTTCAACGTGCCGATGAGCCAGACGCATTTCATCGACGGCAGCGGCGGCGGCGAAACGACGGCGACGCCGGTCGCGGTCATCGCGATGTTGCGCGCGATGAACGGCCGTCCGGCGTTCCCGGCGTATCTGGATTCGATGCCTTTTCTCGGCGTCGACGGCTCGCTCGCGAGCACGACCGACTTCGAAGCCGATCCGACGCTCGCGGGCGCGAAAGGCAAGGTCTACGCGAAGACGGGAACGTACGTGACCGGCACCGAAAACCCCGACGGCACCGCGACGACCACGCTCAAAGGTCAGGCGCTCGCGGGTTATATCGACGCGAAAAGCGGACGAAGGCTCGCGTTCGCGCTGATCGTGAACAAGGTGCCGATCAGCGACGTGCCCGACATCATCAACGTGTTCAACGACGAAGGCACGATCGCGGCGAACATCTGGAAGCTGCAGTGAGCCGCTTTCGGCTCACCATGCGCCGGCGAACGCCAGCACCGCGCGATTGAACGCGCCGGGACTCGCGACGTTCATGCCGTGCGATGCGCGCGCGATCGTCTGACGCTCCGCGAACTCGATCCACTCTTCGAGCTTCTCGACGTTGTTGCGGAACATGCGCGGGCTTTTCTCGCCGTCGATCAGCAGCGTGCGGCACTTGATGTCGCGCGCCGCTTCGCGCGTGTATGCGGGCAGCGGATCGCGGAATTGCTTCGGCAGCGTGAGCGCGTTATCCAGCGCCATGCGACGGAAGCTCTCCGTGCTCTTCTTCCAAAAGCCCGGCATGCTGACCGAATCCACGAACATTTCGAGGCCGCGGTCGAATTCGCCCTGTTCGATCAGCTCGGCCACGCGCGTGCGCAGCGCGTTGGTCGCGGGCGGCAGCGTGGCGGGCGTGGCCTGCGGCGAGGTTTGCAGCGGACCGCCCGGATCGGCGAGCGTGAGCGTCTTCACGAGCCGTGGATACTCGCGCGCCAGATGAAACGCGACGCAGCCGCCGCGCGAATGCCCGACGAGATGCACGGGCGCGAGATCGAGCGCCTCGATGAACTCCGCCATTTCCGCGACATGCGCTTCCCAGCCGAATTCGCCTTGCACGAAAGCATCGACGGCGGGCCAGTAATGCGACAGGCTCGGCGCGATCACGCGAAAATGCTTCGCGAGCGGCAGAATCTGCGCGTCCCAGTAGCGGTAATCGCACAGCGAGCCATGCACGAGAACGAGCGGCTCGCCCTCGCCGCACTCGATATACGGCACGGAAATGCCCGATTTCGTCGTGGCAAACGACGGTTCAGGCAGACCTTGCACGGCAGTGAGGACGGAGAGATCGGTTCGCGCGTTCATGAGTTAGCTCCTTGGATGCGACTATGCGCCGCGGCGAAGCAAAAGAAAAACGCATAATTTTGATAGAATCGTTCAGAATTTCTGATAGCAACCGGTCGCTCACCATGAAAGCGCTCGATCTGGACGTCCTTTCGATGATCATCGCCGTCGCGGATACCGGCAACATCAGCCGCGCGGCGGAGCTCGTGCATCGCTCGCAGTCGGCGGTCAGCATGCAGATCAAGACGCTGGAAACCGCGCTGGGCAAGGCGCTGTTCGTGCGCAAGCCGCGCAGCGTGGTGCCGACGCAGGACGGCGAAGTGCTCCTCACCTACGCGCGGCGCATGATCGCGCTGCGCGACGAGGCATGGGCGGCGGTCGTGCGGCCGGACGTGACGGGACGCGTGGTGATCGGCGTGCCGGACGATTACGCGTCGTCGCTTTTTCCGCCGATCCTCAAGAAATTCTCGGCGACGTATCCGAAAGTCGAGATTCAGGTGGTCGGCCTGCCGAGCGTCGCGCTCGCGCCGATGGTGAAAGACGGCTCGGTCGATCTTGTCTGCGCGACGCGCGTGAAGGGTTTGTCGGGCGAATTTCTCCGCCACGAGCCGATGGTCTGGGCCGCCGCGCCCGGCACCGAGATCTGGAAGGAGCGGCCCTTGCCCATCGCCGTGTTTTTGCCGGGCAGCGTCGCGCGCGAAAACGCGATCCGCAGCCTGGAGCGCGCGCGCATCGGCTATCGCACGTCGTATGAAAGTCCGAGCCTGCTCGGTCTGCTGACGATGGCCGAAGCCGGTCTCGCCGTGACGCCGCTCGCGAAATGCGCGGTGCCGGCGCATTTCACGCTGCTCGGGCCGGCGCAAGGCCTGCCCGATATTGGCACGCTCGAAGTGGTTCTGGCGCGCAGCGCGGCGTCGAAACGGCCGCCGTGCGACTTTCTCGCCGAACGCATCATGGCCGAGTTGCGGCGCTGATTTCGGCTTCTATCGCCTGAACGCGGCGCGCGGTCCACGCGCGCAACATGCCGTTCGATACGACCATCGGCAACGATGCCGCCATGATCCGGTACACGTCGTTGCGGCGCACTTTCGAGACCTTCTGCGGATCGAGCCACGCTTCGTTGCGCGCGAGCAGGACGAGCGTATCGAGGCCGATCATGATCGGCCAGAGACACGCGAGACGCAGACGGATCGCGCTCGCCGGAATCGCGAGCGTGTAATCGACGGCGTCTTCAAACAGCGCGAGCGACGTGCGCAGCAATTCGAAAAGCACGGGCCGCGCGCGCGCCGACGTTTCGGGCCGCAACACATCTTGCGGCGTGAGGCCATGCCGCGCGAGCATCGATTCGGGCAGATAGCATCGGCCGATGCGCAAATCCTTCGCGCAGTCGCGCAGCACGTTGGTCATCTGCAGCGCCTTGCCGAAGCGCACGCCGAGCGCGAGCATCGTGTCGGGCGCGGCTTTCAGCGTGCCGGGCATATGCGCGTACGTCATCTTCGTCCAGAATTCGCCGACGCAACCCGCGACGAGATACGTATAGCGATCCAGTTCGCCGAACTCCCGCAACGCGACGATCTCGCCCGATGTTTCGTCGGGAAACGTGCGCAGATCGAACTCCATGCCGGTGGAAAGCGTCGTGACGATGTCGCGCACGGCGGCCCGGTCGTCGGCGTTCAATTGCGGCAGGATCGCGAGCGCCGCATCGAGCGATTCGAGCAGCGCGCGTTCGTCCGGCTGCGCCTGCTGCCCCGCGACCTCACCCGCGATGCGCTCGAGCGCGCCGTCGTCGGGCGCACCGTTGATTTGCGCGCGCAGCGAGAGCAGCAATTCCAGCCGACGCTGCGGCGAAATCAGCGATGTATCCGCGATCGTATCGGCGGCGCGCGCAAGCAGATACGCGAGCCCGATGGGGTCGCGCATGCCCGCCGGCAAAATGCGCAGCGTGAGATAAAACGACCGCGACACGCTCTTGAGAAGCGGGCCCAGCAGGAAGGCCCGGGGCGAATTGTTCATGACTTGGATCGGATGACTCGGCCGGAAGCGCGTTGGAAAGCGCGCCGCGGCATTGTATCCGTCCTCGTCGATTTCCTCCGGCAGCGACCGGCTCAGTCACGCGGCCCGTAATCCAGCTTCGGATACCAGTTCGTCCCGCGTCCCTCGGGCGTCATGTCGAGCACGGTCCAGAGCGGCATCAGATCGGGCGCGCCGCGCGGATCCTCGTTCGGATCGGCGGTCGAAAAATCCATCTCGCCGCTCCAGAAATGACGGATCACGCCGTCACGCCGCGTGAAGACGTTGAGCGCGGGATCGTCGCCGCCTTCCTTCGATATCGCGTGATAGTCGCGGCTGAAATTGCCGTTCGTATCGGAGAAAAGCCGCAGGTCGCGCCAGCCGCGCTCCTTCTTGAACGCGACGAGTTTCGCGAGCGGCGAACGCGCGATCACCGCGAGCGCCACGCGCTGCTCGATATCGCGCGCCTCGCCGTCCCACGCCGACAAGAGCGACGTGCACATCGGACACGGCCGCTTGCGCTGCGGCCCGAACATGTAGCTATACGTGACGAGCGTGTCCTTGTCGCCGAAGAGCCCGGCGAAATCAACCGCGCCACGCTCGCCGTCGAATCGATAATCGCCCGTCACTTCGCCGCCGGGCGGCAACGCGCGACGCATCTGCGCGACGCGCTCGATATGCCGGCGCAAGTCGATTTCCTCGGCCAGCAACGCGGTGCGCGCCCGGCGATATTCGGCGCTTTCGTTGGGAAATCTCATCGTCGCGCGCTGCGCGAGTTCATCGGCGGGAATGTAGTTCGTGGTCGTGCTCATATCCGATCTCCTTTCAGAATGGGCGATTCAGTCGCGGTCCGGCGCGCCGAGCGGAAACAGCGACCGGTAAGGCCGCGCTTCGTCGACGGCGCGCGCGAACGACGGCCGCGCGAGCAGCCGCTTGCGATACGCGATCACGTTCGAATACCGCTCCGCGATGCGATGACACCAGTCCGCATAGAACAGGAACGGCGCGGCGCCGCAATCCGCGAGGCTGAACGCGTCGCCCGCCGCCCATTCGCGCGCGGACATCTTGCGATCGAGAAACGCGTACGACGTGTCGAGCATGGCGCGGGCATCGGCGACGCCGCGCGCGTCGCGCTCGTGCGGATCGCGCATCGCGTCGAAAACGATCTTCTGCTGCGGCGTGGACACGTAGTTGTCGAAGAAGCGATCCATCCAGCGCGTTTCGAGCGCGGCGCGCGGATCGTCGGGAACGAGGCGCACCGGGCCGGCGTGATACAGCCCGAGATATTCGATGATGACCGTCGATTCGATCACCGGGCTGCCGTCGTCGACGAGCACGGGAAAGCGCTTCATCGGCCAGATTTCGGCGAGTTCGGCCATCGAATGCGGCGTTTCCGGTGTCAGCGCGCGCCATTCGAACGGCGTGCCGTTCTCGTACAGCGCCACCAGAACTTTCTGACAGTAAGACGAAAACGGATGTGCATAGAGTTGCAGGCTCATCGGGCTGTCTCCAGATAGTCGAGCGGATTGCGGACGCGGCGCAGCGATCGCGACATTTGCAGCGCCGGCTACTTCCACGACGAACGGCAGCGCTACGGATCGACCATGAATCGAGAAATTTTGTTGTGCGCCGCAGCGTGAACGCTGCCGATTTGCTAACGTGCGCGCTCGAAGAAATTCCAACCCGGACATCGTGTGCATTGTCCGTCGAGGCCGGTCTAAAAGAATGAAGCGCAAAAGCAAAATCGAGATCGTCTTTGCCGACGATCGCCCCGTCGTTTTATATGGGCTGCAAAGCTGGTTCGAGTCGAGTGACCGGTTTCGGGTGTCGGCGTGCGTCAGGAACGCCGATAAATTGCTCGCGAGGCTGAAGACGACGAGCTACGACGTAATCGTGCTGAGTTGCGGCATGGAAGGCTCGCCGGCTGACGACTTCGCGTTTTTGCGGGAGATGCGCGCGGCGTGTCCGGATACGCCGGTCGTCGTTTTCACCGACGGAACCAACGCCCACGCGCTCGCCGAGACGCAGCGCGCAGGCGCGGCGGGCCTCGTGAGCATGCGCGAGGGCGCGGGCGAGTTCGAACGCGTATGCGAGCGCGTGCTTTCCGGCGCGACAGGGATCGTCTCGGCGCGCATCGCCGCTTATCGCGACGCCGCCGTTTCTTCCGATGCCGCGCCCGACTATTGCGGCGAAAGCATGAGCGTCACGCAGTTGACCGTGCGGGTCTGACTGCGGCGACGTTATCCGCCGGTACTTTGGCGATTTCGCGCGGATTCTTGCTCTTCGGGAATCCGACGTCTCGCCCGTCTTCGAATCCCTTTTCGTATGCGCGCTGATCGAGCGACTTGAATAGCGGCTCGATTTCGTCGACGTGCATGCGGATCAGTTCCATGAGCGGCTTGACGAGCGCGGCGCTGTCCTCGGTTTCTTTTGCATGGCTGACGACTTGCACCATTGCGCGCAGCGTTCTTGCTCGTTGAGCGCAGTAGTCGCTCAGCGGCATCGAATACGTGATGACTGCATGACCGTGGTCATTGACCGAGACGTTCATTCTGGATTCCATGGTCACTCTCCATCGGACGTTGTGGGAAGCCACACTGTAGACGCCTCCCCCCGCCACGGACCACTAGACAATTCCGATCATGCGCGCAGATACGTGGCTACCACCGCGCTCTTGAGCCGATCGAGTGCTTGCTGCCGCCGTTTCAATATCAGAAGAGATTCGACCATCATCAGATCGTGTTTCAGGCGATCGTCCATTATCGAGGCGGCTTCGATCTGTTTAATCAGCGTGTAAATCCGAACCGCGCACTGTTTATCGCTCAAAAGCGACGTGTCGAGCTCTTGTTGGAGACATTGAATGGCGCTGACGAGGTCATATTGATTCATGCGGCGGGCATAAGCGAAAGAGGTTTGCAAGCGCGTCTCTCGTAGGAAGCAATGCGTATGCCCTAACGCGGTGAAGCGTGAAAAGCAAAGCACAATAAAACGTTTGTTGCGTGCATTCCGAAGCTTTCTAATTACAGGCTCGAATTCACGACGAGCCGACAAGATGGCTGACCTGACATCCACGCGCGACACCTATCGCTCGGGACACGCGTCTCGCGCGCTGATTTCCAAAGACGTGCTCTACCGATGGCTCTCCTGGACCATCCCCGCAATCGTGGTGCTGCTATGGGAAATCGCGGCGCGCCTCGGACTGATCGCGCCGCAGGTCCTCCCGGCACCGAGCAGCGTCTTCGAAACGGCCGTCCACATGGCGCAAAACGGCGAACTCTTCGTGCACCTGGGCGTGTCGCTGCTGCGCGCCGCGGGAGGCTTCGTCATCGGCGGAACGATCGGGCTCGCGCTCGGCATCGCCGTCGGATTCTCGCCGCTCGCGCAAGCGCTCCTCGACCGCTCGATCCAGATGGTGCGCGCCATTCCTTTCCTGGCGATGCTGCCGCTCGTCATCGTCTGGTTCGGCGTCGGCGAAGTCGCCAAGATCTTTCTGGTCGCGCTCGCGGTGCTCTTCCCGATCTACATCAACACGATGCTCGGCATTCGCCAGATCGATTCGAAACTGATGGAACTCGCCCGCGTGATCGGCCTGAACCGAACGGCGATCGTGCGACGAATCATCCTTCCCGGCGCGATGCCGTCGATCCTCACCGGCGTGCGTTACGCGCTCGCCCACGCGTGGCTCGCGCTCGTCATCGCCGAGACGCTGGCCACGACGAAAGGCATCGGGTTCCTCGCGATGGACGCCCGCGAATTCCTGAACACCAACGTCATTCTGCTCACCATCATCATCTACGCGATCATCGGCGTCGTCGCGGATGCGCTCGTGCGCCTGCTCGAAGCCCGCTATCTCTCGTGGCACGCGAACTACGCGAAAGGGGCGCGCACATGACGGCCATCGTTACGCGCCGCGACGCGCGCGTCGGTTCGCCGGCGCTGGCGGTGTCCGTGCGCGGACTGCAAAGACGCTATGGCAGCCGCGTCGTCATCGATGCACTGGACCTCGATATTCGCAAAGGCGAATTCGTCGCGCTGCTCGGCGAAAGCGGATGCGGCAAGACAACGCTGCTACGCGCGCTCGCGGGGCTCGATTCCCCCGACGCCGGGTCGATCCGCGCGCCGGAACGTCCGTCCGTCGTGTTTCAGGAGCATCGCCTGCTGCCCTGGTCGACGTTATGGCAGAACGTCGCGCTCGGCTACGAGAATACGATCGGCCGGACGGGCGCGGCGCGCGCGCTGGCCGAAGTCGGACTCGCCGGCCGCGAGGACGACTGGCCGCGCAATCTGTCGGGCGGTCAGGCGCAGCGCGTGGCGCTGGCGCGGGCGCTCATCCACGATCCCGCGCTGCTGCTGCTCGACGAGCCGTTCGCCGCGCTCGATGCGCTCACGCGCATCCGCATGCACGGTCTCGTCAAGGAACTCGTCGCGCTGCATCGGCCAGGCGTGCTGATCGTCACGCATGACGTCGACGAAGCGCTCACGCTCGCCGACAGGATTCTCGTCATGCGCGCCGGACGCATCGCCGCGTCATTCGAACCCGGCGAACACGCGCCGCAGGCACTGCGCCCCGCCCTGCTCGCGGAACTCGGCGTCCGGTCTCACTGATCACTTTTCCATAAGACAAGAAGGACGAGCATGAACGACTCATCGCTGAGCCGCCGCCGGTTGCTGCGCGCGGCGGGAGGCCTCCTGGCCGGCGCCGCGACCGGCGGATTGTTCCCGGCACGCGCGGCCGAGCCGCGCAAGCTGACGCGCAACACCGATACGGTCCGCATCGGCTGGGGTTACGGCAGCCTGCCCGACATCGCGAAGCAGCGCGGCGTGTTCGAGAAGACGCTCGCCGCGAAAGGCATCAAGGTCGAATGGGTCGGCCCTTTCCCGAACCATGCGCCTTCGATACAGGCCGTGGTCGGCGGCAGCGCCGACTTCGGATTCTGGGGATCGACGACTCCCGCACTCGCCGCGATGCTCGCCGGCTCGCCGATCGTCTTCACCGCGTTCGACATCTATTCGCCGCGCTCGACGGCCATCATCGCGAAGAAGTCGAGCGGCATCGAATCCGTCGCCGATCTCGCGGGCCGCAAGGTCGCCGTCAACCGGTCGGGGCTTGGCGAATTCCTGTTGATCGCCGCGCTGGAGAAGCATCGCGTCGATCGCGACAAGGTCCAGTTCGTCTATCTGAATCCGCCCGACGCGGCGCCCGCCTTCGCGCAAGGCAAAGTCGACGCTTGGTCGATGTGGTCGCCCGGCGTCGACATCTCGCGCTTCTCGAACGACGCGAAAGACATCTTCAACGAAGGCCGCGATCTGGATTTTCTGATTGATTACAGCTCGCTCGTCACGCGCCGCAAGTTCACCGAGGAGAATTCCGAGCTGATCCGCGCGGTGATCGATGCGTATTACGTCGAAGGCGCGTGGCAGTCGGCGCATTCCGCCGAAGCCGAATTGCTCGTGCAGCGCGAGGGCAAATATCCGGATCAGGTGCGCGACTATCTCGCAAGCCTCAAGCGCGTCAATCAGTTTCACGAGCCCGACGATGCCGCTTTCATCGCGCAATTTCAGCGCGCCGCCGACTGGCTGGCCGAGCGCAAGATCATCAACTCGCGCATCAAGGTCGCGGATTACAGCATCAAGGTGTGAATCGAGGAGCGCACGAATGTCTGACGTCAACTATCCGACGAGCGCCGGACCGACGCTCGTCTCCCCGCTGTCCGCCGCGCTCGGCTTTTCGGAGATCATCGGTGACATCGCCGCGACTGCCGCCGAGCGCGAACGCGGGCACCGGCTGCCGCACGAAGAGATTGCAAAGCTCAAGGCGCTCGGCTTCGGCGCGCTGCGTCTTCCCGTCGATGCAGGCGGAAGCGGCGTTTCGCTGAACGGGCTTTTCATCGTCGCACGCGATCTCGCCGCGGCGGATTCGAACATCGCCCACGCGTTTCGCAATCATCTGTGGCAAGTGGAAGCCGCGCTCCGGAGACGCGAGCAACCGTTCCATACGCGCGTGCTGGAGCTGACCGCGCAGAAGAAGACCATCGGCCTGAGCTTCGTCGACAGCGATGTGGTCGCCGCCGGCGCGCGCCCGACCAAAGTCCTCAGTCGGCTCGAATGGGATGCGTCGCGCGACGTGTACGTCGGCTCCGGCGACAAGATCTACGCGACGGGCAATCTGTATAACGACGCGTTCACCGGCCTCGCCGTGGAAAGCCGCGCGGGCCGCACCGTGCAGTACGTGCTGGAACGCGGCGCGGGCGTCGACGACGACGATGACTGGCAAGGCTTCGGCCAGCGCCTCACAGGTTCGGGAACGGCGCGGTTTCGCGATGTGACGGTTCCAGCCGCGCAGCTTTATCCGCCCGATCCGCCGAAGTCCGATGAAGCCGCGCCCTGGGGCTTCACGTTTCATCAGGTTTATCTCACCAACTGCATCGCGGGCATCGTGCGGCGCGTGGCGCTGGACGCCGTCGACGTGCTGCGCGCGCGGGGACGCAACTTCTATCACGGTGAAGCCGCGCATCCCGTCGATGAACCCGTGCTGCAATCGCTGCTCGGCCGTATCCGCGCGTATGCGGCGAGCGTCGAAGCGATCGCGGATCGCGCGGCCGGCGCGTTGCAGCGCGCATGGGACCGACACGGCACACGCGACGAATACGAGGCGACGCTCGCGGCCACGCTCGCGGCATCGGAAGCCAAGGTCGTGATCGACGATCTCGCCCCGCAGATCGCAAGTTGGCTGATCGATCTCGGCTCGGGCTCCGTCGTGTCGCGCGTCGGCGCGCTGGACCGGCACTGGCGCAACATCAAGGTGATCGCGTCGCACAATCCGCGCGTCTACAAGGAACGCTTTCTCGGACAGAACCTGCTGACCGGGCAATTGCCGCCCATGGGCGCGTTCTTCTGATCGCGCGCGCCGTCCCTTGTCGAAGGCGGACGGGACGGCGCGCTTTCTTAGTCGAGCAGACGTCGCACGCGCGGCACGACTTCGTGCGCGAAGCGGGCCATGTCGGCCTCGAAGGGCTGGAATTGCAGCATGAAGAGTTCGATGCCCGCGCGATGAAAGTCGACGATGCGCCGCGCGACCGTGTCGTAATCGCCGACGAGGTCCGCGGCCGTGCCGCCGTTCGACCCGACGCGCGCCGATCGCGCGAAGGTTTGGTGCATCACCGCGTTCGGATCGGTATTGGCCTTTTGCCGTTCGCGCAGCGGCTTGTCGAGTTCCGCCAGCGCGAACAGATGTTCGAGATGAGCCTGCGCTTCGTCCTGCGTCTCGCGCGCGATCACGAGCGCCGACAGGCCGAAGCGCAAAGGCTCGTGCCCCGCCGGGCGCGCGCGGGCGGAGACATCGGCGATCAGGGCCGCAACGTCGTCGTGCGGCTGGCCGTTGATGAACCACACATCGCCATGCGCCGCGACGAGCGAGCGCGCCGGCTCCGACTCGCCGCCGACATAGATGCGCGGACGCGCGCGAAACGGATCGGCGGGCCGTAACTGATAGTCGTCGATCCGGAAGTTGTCGCCGCGATGCTTCACGGCTTCTCCGCGCAGCAACGCATCGACGACCGAGATCCACTCGCGTCCGTACGCATAGCGCTCGTCATGCTCCGCGAAGCCGATGCCCGCGCGCTCCAGCTCCGGACGATTCCACGCATTGACGAGGTTGATCGCGAAGCGTCCGCCGCTGATGTGCTCGATCTGCTGCGCCATCTTCGCGAGCACGACCGGATGATAGAGATAAGGCTTGATCGCAGCGATGATCTCGATGCGCGACGTAAGCGCAGCCAATGCCGCCGATGCCGTCCACGCTTCGAGCTGATCGAGCGAAGGATCGTGCGGATTGATCGTGTGCTGGGCGACGAGCACGGAGTCGTAACCGAGGCGCTCGGCCTCTAGCACGAGCGCCTTGTTGCGCGCCCACGAGGCATCGTAGGGCTCGGCGGGATCCTGCAACGCCGCGCGACTGCCATGCACGAGCGCCCAGACGCCGAAGCGGGGAAGATTGGACATCGCTTGAATGAACCGAAGGACAGGTTGGAGAGGATGCTCATGCTAACGCCGGGCCCGCCCGCGGCGATCCAATTTCTATCGATAAGGAATTATCCATTTGGCATTTGAAGACTCGGGAAACTGTCTTCCTGAGCGCAGTTCTTCCGATAACCCTATGACGGCGCACGGCGAATATGCGAAGCATGCGCCGCGTCATTTGCTACGCACGATTGCTTCGTAGCCGCGGCACGCAAAGTGCCTATAGTCGAAGGCTTCACCACATCATTTCGTCCGTTCCATGAAACCTTCGATCCATCGCCGCGCGCTGATCGCCGGCATCGCATCCATCGTTCTCGCTGCTATGGCGCCCCTTCACGCAAACGCCGAAACGCGCGAAGTGGTCATCGGCTATCAGGACATGGTCGTGCCCTGGCGTTATGCGCAGGCGAGCGGCGCCGTCGAGAAAGCCACCGGATACAAGGTCACGTATCGCAAGCTCGGCAGCGGCGCGGATGTCATTCGCGCGCTCGCATCGGGCTCCATTCAGTTGGGCGAAGCCGGCTCCAGCCCGATCGCGGCGGGCTTGTCGCAAGGCGTCGACCTTTCGCTGTTCTGGATTCTCGACAACATCAACGACGCCGAGGCGCTCGTCGCGCGCAACGGCTCGGGCGTAAGCAAGCTCGCGGATCTGAAAGGCAAGACGCTCGGCGTGCCGTATGTGTCGACGTCGCATTTTCATGCGCTCGTCGCCTTGCAGCAGGCAGGCGTCGATCCGTCGACGGTGAAGATCGTCAATCTGCGTCCGCCGGAGGTCGCGGCGGCGTGGGAACGCGGCAATATCGACGCGACGTATATCTGGGACCCGGTGCTCGCCAAAGCCAAGCAGAACGGCAAAGTGCTGATCACGTCGGGCGAAGTGGCGAAGGAATCGGGCAAGGCGACCTTCGACGGCTTCGTCGCGTCGCGCAAGTTCGCGCAGGACAATTCGGCGTTCCTGAACGGTTTCGTCAAAGTGCTCGCCGATACCGACGCGCAATACCGCGATCACAAAGCCGACTGGACCGCCGCGTCGAAACAGGTGCAGGCCGTCGCGCAGGAATCCGGCGCGAATCCCGCCGACGTGCCCGCGAGTCTCGCGCTCTACGCCTTCCCGAGCGCGGGCGAGCAGGCGTCGCCGACCTGGCTCGGCGGCGGAGCGCAATCCGGGGCGGCAAAGTCGCTCGCGGCAACCGCTCAGTTCCTCAAACAGCAGGGCACGATTCAGAACGTGCTCGCGGATTACTCCACGGGCGTCGATCCGCGCTTCGTGCAGCAGGCCGCGAAATGACATCGCTTTCCATCCGCAACCTCGGCGTCACGTATGAAGGCGCGAGCACGCCCGCGTTGCAAGGCGTCGACTTGCAGATCGGCAGCGGCGAGTTCGTCGTGGCGCTGGGTGCATCGGGATGCGGCAAGACCACGCTGCTGAATTGTCTCGCGGGTTTCCTGGAGCCGATCGAAGGCGAAGCGTCGCTGAATGGCGAACCGATCGACGGGCCCGGCGCCGAGCGTGGCGTCGTGTTCCAGAAGCATGCGCTGATGCCGTGGCTGAACGTCATCGACAACGTCGCGCTTGGCTTGCGTTTTCGCGGCGTGAAGCGCGACGAGCGCCGCGAGATCGCGCGTCGCACGCTCGCGCTCGTCGGCCTCGCGCAACATGAACACGCGAAGGTCTACGCGCTGTCGGGCGGGATGCAGCAGCGCGTCGGAATTGCGCGCGCGCTCGCGAGCGATCCCGAAGTATTGCTGATGGACGAACCGATGGGCGCGCTCGACGCCCTCACGCGCGAAACCGTGCAGGAACTCGTGCTCGACGTTTGGGCGCGCACCGGAAAGACGGTGTTCTTCATCACGCACAGCGTGGAAGAGGCACTCTTTCTGGCGACGCGCCTCGTGCTGATGACGCCAGGTCCGGGCCGCATCGAAGAGGTGCACGAACTGCCCTTCTCGCGGGACTACGTTCGCAGCCGCGATGCGCGCGCCGTCAAATCGTCGCCCGCGTTCATCGAATGGCGGGAGCGGCTGACGCGCCGCCTGCATCGCACCGAGACGGAGGCGGCGTGAACCGGCCCGCTCACGATGTCCCGCTGCCGAACGCCCCAAGCGCATCGCCAGCCACGCGACGCGTCACCCGCACGAAGCATCGCGCGCGCTATCGCGGGATGCCGGGCGCGGGGCCGACCGCGCTGCCCAGCGCGCTGTGCGTCGCGACGCTCGCGGCATTGTGGTGGGCGGCCACGCATTTCCACTGGCTGCCGCCGCTCTTTCTGCCTTCGCCCGAGGCGGTCTGGCAGGCGTTCATCGACGCGTTGCACGGACGGCTTCAGGGCGGATTGCCGCTCTCGGAGCATCTCTTGTGGAGCGTGATCCGCGTGTTCGGCGCGTTCGCGCTCGCGGTTGTCACGGCGGTGCCGGTCGGAATTCTGATGGGCGTGAGCCGCATCGCGCGCGGCGTGCTCGATCCGCCGCTCGAGTTCTATCGGCCGCTGCCGCCGCTCGCGTATCTACCGCTCGTCGTCATCTACTTTGGTATCGATGAAACCGCGAAGATCGTCGTCATCTGGCTCGCCTGCTTCGCGCCGATCGCGATGGCCGCGCGCGCCGGCGTCAGGAGCGCGACTGCCGAGCAGGTGAACGCCGCGTGGTCGCTCGGCGCGAACTTCGGGCAAGTCGTGCGGTTCGTCGTGCTGCCCGCCGCGCTGCCCGAAATACTGACGGGCCTGCGCATCGCCGTGGGCTTCGGCTGGACCACGCTCGTCGCCGCCGAAATGGTCGCCGCGACCGCCGGCCTGGGTCAGATGGTGCTCAACGCGTCGAGCTTTCTGCGCACCGACGTGGTGGTGATGGGCATCGTGCTGATCGGCGCGATCGCGTGGATTTTCGACTTCGGCATGCGCGCGCTGGAGCAGCGGCTCGTGCCGTGGAAAGGACGCTGAGCCGCAAGGGCCTGGCGTCGCGGCGAACTTGGAATCGGCTGGACTCCTGATCCAGTAAGGGTTCCCTATCCGGCAATAAGGAAAATTAATTATTGACGTACTGCTGCTGAAAGGCAGAATCTCTCGGAAACAATCCTTATAACTATTTCAGCGGCGCGACACGCTGAGAACAGATTTCCTTCCGCCATGCGTTGACGTGGTCTCTATACATGGAGAACAAAATGAGAAGGATACGAGGGATGGTCCTGGCTATTTCATCAGGAGTATTGATCAGTGCATGCGGCGGCGACGCCGGCTCCGATGTCTCAGGCCAGAGCACGAAAAGCATCGCAGGACAGCCGGCTTCACAGACCGAATCGACGACCAAGGGCTACGCGTTGTCGACCGTCATCTGGAGTCGCGTTCCCATCGGCGTGTGCTGGGACATGAACAACGCGGATTTCGCGCGCTTCGCGTCGGCACGAAACTGGAGCCGCCTCGCAGTTCAGGAGACCTGGGAACAGCATTCGGGCGTGCGTTTCACAGGCTGGCAGCAATGCACGAATGATCCCAATTACTTCGGGATCCGAATCAGCGTCGATGACAGCGCGCAGAGCGGGCCGCATACTTTCGGCCTCGGCGCGATGCTGAACAACGCGGTCGGCGGAATGGCGCTCAACTTCACGTTCAGGAACTGGAGTCAAAGTTGCCAGGGACGCGAAGAATACTGCATACGCCGCATCGCCGCGCACGAATTCGGTCACGCGCTGGGCTTCGCGCACGAGCAGAACCGGCCCGACACGCCTTCGACCTGCAACGAGCCCGCGCAGGGCACGAACGGCGACACGACGATCGGCGCGTGGGATGTCGCTTCGATCATGAATTACTGCAATCCCGAATGGAACGGTGACGGCAAGCTGAGCGCCACCGACATCGACATGGTGCAGAAATACTATGGGCCGCCGCCTTCCACTCAGACGGTGTACACGCTGACGCGTGCGCAGGCGCCGGCGCGGATTACCGCCTACGAGTTTCCTTCGCGCGCT
Organism: Caballeronia sp. ATUFL_F1_KS4A; assembly: GCF_023630905.1. Classification (NCBI taxonomy): domain Bacteria; kingdom Pseudomonadati; phylum Pseudomonadota; class Betaproteobacteria; order Burkholderiales; family Burkholderiaceae; genus Caballeronia; species Caballeronia sp. ATUFL_F1_KS4A. The sequence goes on from NZ_JALQEB010000035.1 coordinate 89,869, forward strand.
GTGAAGGCGTCGATCGATCTTTCGCTGGGCGGCGACTATCAGCGCGTCGATCAGATGTTCGCAAGCGCCGACGGCAAGCGGCTGCACGTGCTGATGGAGCGAAATTCGACGTCCGTCGATCTCGCCACCATCGACACCGCGAGCAACAAGGTCGTGCGCGTCACGCCCATCGGTCCGATGTTGACGACGTTCACCGGCTATGGTTTTCAGCCCGCGTTGACCGGAAATCAGGTCTATCTGTGGAACAAAAATATCATCGACGTCGTCGATACGGATTCGGGAACGCTCGTCAGAAAGCTCGTGCTGCCGAAAGAATTCAGCGTCATCAAGATCGCGACGGCCGCCAATGACAGCGAGCACATCTTCGCGCTCGCGAACGAGCGGGGAACGAGGCTGGAGGTGCTGCGCATCGAAACGGCGAGCGGCTTCATCAGGGGCGGCTATCCGGCCGGTTCGGCGCCGGCGGCGCCGCGCGATGAGTTCACCGTCACGCCGGATGCGAAGAAAGCGTATTTCGTCGGATTCGCGTCGCCGAACGCACAGGGCAATCTCACGGAGATGGACCTGGAGAGCGGCTTCACGCGCGTGCTGACCGATCTGCCGGAGAAGAATCCGAAGTTCATCGCGGCGATCAACAATCAGCAAATTCTCTTCGCCGATGACAATGCCAACAGCCCGAGTTCGGTCATCCTCTACGACGTGACGAGCAGAAGCAAGACGACCGCGCTGAGTTCGTCGAAGTCGATGGCGTATCTCCAGTACGAGCCGAAAACGAAATCCATTCTTCTGGAGCAAGACGGCGTCTGGTCCGTCAATCAGTTGAGGCAGCGCGCGGACGGAAAATACAGAGACGTCGATCTCGGCCTGCGATCGTTCAGCAGCGGTTCGGCGTATGGCGGCGTCGCTCCGTTCGTGCTCGTGACGCGTTGATGTTCAAGGCGGCGCGCCAGTGGCATGATTGTCGGGTCGACCCGATCGTGCAGCGCTGGCCCGGAGGTGGCACATGTCCGTCTTTCTCGAAGTCGAGCACGTCACGACCTATCGCTACAACACGCCGGTGGAATTCTCGCCGCATCGCGTGATGTTCCGGCCGCGCGCCGCGCACGATATCCGCGTGCTGTCGGCGACGCTCGCGGCCGCTCCGCACAGCACGCAGTACTGGATGCACGACGTGTTTTCCAATTCGGTCGCGGTCGTCGAGCCGCGCGTGCCCGCCGACACGCTCGAACTGCGCGCGCGTTTCGTCATCGAGCATTTCGGCATCAGGAATCTGGAGTTGCCGGTCGCGCCCGAAGCCGAGAATTATCCGTTTCAGTACGCCGACGAGGACCGGCTCGATCTGGCGTCTTTCCTGCCGCCGCAGTATCCCGACGATCAGCCGATGCTGCGCGACTGGGTCGCGCAGTTTCTGCCCCGGCGCGGCGTCACGCACACGCGCGACATTCTGGGGAACATCAACGCCGCCATTCGCAGCGACTTTCAGTATCAGTCGCGCGACGCGATGGGCACGCAGCGTCCGTCGGAGACACTGAACCGGCGCAGCGGCACCTGTCGCGATTTCGCGCTGCTGATGATGGAAGTCGTGCGCGGACTCGGACTGGCCGCGCGCTTCGTGTCCGGGTATTTGTACGATCAGGCGCTCGACACGCCCGCTGCGCCGGCCGTCCGCAACACGGGGCTGCAGCAGGGCGCGCGACAGATCGAGAGCCGCGACGAGCCGCTCGTCGTCGGCGCGGGCGCGACGCACGCGTGGCTGCACGTCTTTTTGCCGGGCGCGGGCTGGGTGCCCTACGATCCGACGAACTCGCTCGTCGGCGGCACCGATCTGATCCGCGTCGCGTACACGCGCAAGCCCGAACAGGCGGCGCCGGTGTCCGGATCGTGGTTCGGCGCCGCGGAGGACTTCGCCGGGATGGACGTCAGCGTCAGCGTGCGGCGCATCGAGCCGCCGAGCGAGCCGTTGGCGTCGGCGGCGATCAAAACGGACTGATCCCCGACATGCCGCCATCGACGGCTAGATCGGCGCCGGTCATGTATTGCGATGCATCCGTCGCAAGGAAAAGGATCGCCGATGCGATCTCGGCGGGGTCGGCCGGGCGCTTCATCGGGATGACTTTCGCCCACTCCAGCAATTGCGTCTCCGACATGCCCAAGCTGTCGAAGATCGGCGTGTTCGCGACGCCCGGCGAAATACTGTTGACGCGTATGCCGAGCTCGACGAATTCGGCGGCGAAGCTTTTGGCCAGAGAAACGACAGCCGCCTTCGACGCGCAATATGCGGAGAAATTTTTCGTGCCCTGATTGGCCGCGAGCGATGCCACGAGAACGATCGATGCCGGCCGCGCGAGCGAAGGCAGCGCTTCGCGCACCGTCGCATACACGCCGCCGACGTTGATGTGCAAGACATCGGTGAATTGTTCCAGCGAGGTTTCGCGCACGGGCGTCTGCCGGGAAATGCCGGCGTTGGCGACCAGAACGTCGATCTCGCGCTGAAAATGCTCGACTGCGGTTTTGTAGAGACGCTGCATGTCGGCCGGACTGGCGGCGTCGGCCACGACGCACAGCGCATTCTCGCCGAGCGTTTGCGCGGCCTGACGCAGCTTCTCTTGGTTGCGTCCGCTGATCACGACGCGGGCGCCCTCCGACACGAACCGTTGCGCGGTGGCGAACCCGATGCCCGAGCTTGCGCCGGTCACGACCGCCAGTTTTTTATCGAGCAGCATCGTTTCATCCTTGCAGGTTGATGACGAGGGCGCGACCCGAGCGAAGCGCGCGCGTCGAATGCCCCGAGCCTTTCAGATCGCCTGCGACGAACACCGAGCGTTCCGCGAAGCGCCGTGCGATGTCCCCGTCCTGCACCGCGATTTCAAGCTCGCCTTCGAGGACGACGACATACTGCCGCGACGGCGGATTATGACGATCGAGAAAATAGCCTTCGTCGAACTCATGCACCAGCACGCTCTCGCACGGCTGCGGCGGCGATAGCGTCACCGAAATGCCGTTGAACGGCACGGCGACGGTTTCGAACACGCGAATGGTCCTGAATGCCGAGTGCCCGTCGGCGTCGGTGTAGATCTCAGCGCAGTCCATGACGTCTCCTTGTCGACGATCCGCTTCGAAAATGTCACGCCACCGCTCCCTGGCCCATGCGTTCGCGCACCGCGCCGCAATGTTCGACGAGCTTGCCGCGCGTGGCGACGAATCGTTTGAGCGGCGTATCGATGTCGTAGAACCAGATGTTCGCGACGAACCCGTACAGCGCGGCATCGATGCTCGCGGGCGCGTCGCCGAACATGAACGGACCGTCGCCGAGCAGATTCGCTATTGCCTGGAGACTCGCGATGCCGCGCGCATACACGGCGTCCGGCTCGTATCTGCCGATGCCCTGATATCGATAGCGTTCGAAGTTGTATTTGCGCGCGCCTTCGAGCGCGTCGGCGCCGATGTCCGGATGCTGCGTCAGGAGCGCATCGCGAAACTGCGGCCAGTAGCGGTCGTCGCGCCAGCGCGAGTACGACATCACCCAGTAAAGATCGTCGAGCGTGCGGCGGACCAGCAGATCGAGATCGCGCTGCGCGGCGCCCAGCGCGTCGTCCAGTTCGATCGCGTGCTTGCTCTTCAGATGCGCGATGATCGCATCGCTGTCGCCGATGGTTTCATCGCCGTCGACGAGATACGGCAACTGCCCGCGCGGCGCGGCGCTCGTGTCCAGCACGTGACGATGCTCGAATGGCAGGGCCGCGAGCTTCAGGAACGCGAACACCTTCAATCCGAACGGATTGTTGTCTTCGAGGCCGAACAACTGAGGATACGAATAGAGCGTGATCATCGACGTCTCCGTGCGTCCTCCAGCAAGGACGCGCCAAGTTCGTTACGATTCCCGGTTGGCCTTGCATCTTCCCGTCACGCGTCGCGCCGCTTCCGCGCGCCGCCACACACGAAAAATACTATGCCCACGCCGCCTCATGCCATCGGTTTTACACTCGATCCGCTCGATCGCGTATCGGAGAAGCGCGACGATGAAACCTACGTCGCCGGCCTGCGCGACGATCCCGCCACGCGCTTTCTGCTGTTCGTGAACAACGTGCCGCTGTTCAAGCGCGCGAACGGTCACGATCCGCTTTTCGTCGCGCAGGAAATCGCGGCGCTCGGCGCGCCCGCGCAGACGGTTCTTCTCGGCCGCGACGCCGACCGCCGCGCGCTGTTCGCCCATTCCTTCGATGCAGAAACGCCGAGCCTCGCCGATGTCGAAGCGGTCGAACTGCGCCCCATCGCGATGCAGGGTCTCGTGTCGCCGCCGCTCGTCAGCGCGCTCGGCGAAGCGCGATCGATGCTCGACTGGCATCGCCGGCATCGCTTCTGCGCGAACTGCGGCCATCCGACCGATTCGGCGGGCGCGGGCTGGCGGCGCATCTGTCCGAACTGCAAGGCGCAGCATTTTCCGCGTGTCGACCCCGTGGTCATCATGCTCGTCACGGATGGCGAACGCTGCCTGCTCGGGCGTCAGCCGCAATTTCTGCCGGGGATGTATTCGTCGCTTGCGGGCTTCGTCGAGCCGGGCGAGACTTTCGAGCACGCGGTGTATCGCGAAGTGCTGGAGGAAGCGGGCATCCGCTGCACGGACGTGCGCTATTTCGCGTCGCAGCCGTGGCCGTTTCCTTCATCGTTGATGATCGGATGCTTCGCGCGCGCCGTCACGACCGATATCACCATCGACAGGAACGAGCTCGAAGATGCGCGCTGGTTCACGCGCGAGGAGATCCGCGCGATGCTCGACGGCACGCACGAACAGGGACTTTCCGCGCCGAAGCCCTTCGCGATCGCGCATCATCTGCTGAAGGCGTTCGCGACGCGCGAGGTGGACTGAGTGGGCAGCTTCGCGGCGCGGCTCCGGCGATCGGTGCAGAATCCGAACCTGTGTTGCGCGGGGCGCGGCGAGAGCATTCATCAGACATCGGGTGAACGACATGAACATGAAAGGCGGCATGCATATCTGGCTGATCCGGCATGGTGAGACCGAGTGGAGCAAGTCGGGCCAGCACACCGGCACGACCGACATTCCGCTCACCGACGAGGGACGCAGACAGGCGCGGGCGCTCGCGCCGGTGCTCGCGTCGCAGTCTTTCGACTTAGTTTTGACGAGCCCGATGGGCCGCGCGATCGAAACCTGCCGGCTCGCGGGTCTGGGCGATCGCGCGACGGTGGAGTCCGAGCTTCACGAGTGGAATTACGGCATCTACGAAGGCCGCACCACGCCGGAAATCCGTGAAGAGGCGCCGGACTGGTCGGTGTGGTCATCGCCGATTCCGGAGGGCGAAAATCTCGCGGATGTCGGCAGGCGCGCGCAGGCGCTCATCGACAAGCTGCTCGCGACGAATGCGATGAACATCGCACTTTTTTCGCACGCGCATTTTTCGCGCGTGTTCGGGGCGCAGTGGGCGACGGGATCGCCGGCTCTTGGGGCGCATCTCGCGATGGATACCGCCGCGATGAGTGTGCTCGGGTTTGAGCGCGACGTCCGCGCTATTGTTAAGTGGAATCTCTTGCCTTTTTGATGTTTTTTGCGATAGGTCCCGTGATCGTGTCGGCCTTTTTTTTCGCCGGATCCCGTTTTCGTGTCGGTGCATTAGGACAGGGGCAACGCCAATAGACCGACACCAACACGGGATCCGGCGAAGAACCATAAAAACCATCATCAGCAAAAAGCCAATACCAACGGTGCCTGCGAAGTTCCTGCGATCCGCCATCAAAACCCCGTCTCCCGCTCTACTTGACGTTGAGCTGAACCGATGCGATCAGTTCCGACAAACCGAGCCAGAGAATTTGCACGCCGATACAAAAGATGATGAACGCGAAAAGGCGCATGGCAATCTGCGTTCCGACGGCGCCAAGCAGGCGCTCCAAATGCCCCGCGAATCGCACGCACACATAGATGCTCGCGCACAGAACGACAAGCCCGACGCCCACGCCGGCGAGATGCACCGGCTGCAGCCCATGACGCGGCAAGCCCGTGCCGAGCGCGATGGCGACCGCGATCGCACCCGGCCCGACGGTGATCGGCAGCGTCAGCGGATAGAACGCCTTCGCACGCAGCGACGCGCCGCCGCGCGGCGTGGGCGCGGGTTCGGCGCCGTCGTCGTCATCGGGCGTCTGAAGCAGGCTCCAGCCCGCCATCGCGACGACGAAACCGCCCGCCACGCGCAACACCGGAATCGAGATCCCGAAAAACGTCAGCACATAAGCGCCGATCAAAAGCGACGCCAGCAAGATCACGAAACTGTTGATGCAGATGCGCCGCGCGAGCTCGGCGCGATCGGCGTCGCCGATATGCGGCAGCATGCTCAGCACGACGAGCGCCGTCGCGGGAGGATTGATGATCGGGAACAATCCGGCGACGATCACAAGGACCGTCTTGGCGAATTCGTTGAGCATGCGCGTCGTTGTCCGTCGTTCGTTGGCGTGCTGCAAGCCCGGACATTGTGCACGCTAAGCCGGCGCGCGTGCGCGCAATGACGGTCCGATCAGACGAACGGTGCGGTGAGAATCAGCGTGCATTCGGTGAGAAACGAGCCGATCCCGACGCCGATCAGCACGCGCGCGACGATCGTCCATACGCGCCGATCGACATTGCCCGCGCAGCGCCACGCGAGCGTGCACCACAGCAGATACAGCGCCGAGCACACGGCGAATACGCCGAGCATTCCGGGCCAGAACCAGACGGTGATCAGCAGAAATGTTTCGGGAGTGACGCCGCTCGTCCAGAGGTCGAGATAGACGAACCACCACGCGAGGTGGATCGGCACGCCCAACAGCCACCAGACTTTCCAGAAGCGTTCTTCTCCGCGCCAGGCCTTGCGCAACATGCGTCGTCGTGAGTGGAAAGAGGCACGCATTTTACTCCACGCGTTGCGCGCCCTTTCCGCGCCTTCAGGCCGACAGGCTGCGGCGTTTCGCTTCCATGCGCGTGATGAGCCGCTGCAGCACGTTCTCCGCGGCGGCCGAAAGCCGCACGAAGCGAAAGCCGACGACGTAACGCACATCGCCGCGCGGCGTCGTCACGGAGCGCGGCGACACGAGTTCGAGATCGACGGGCAAGGCCGCGCCCGGACCGAGATGAAGCACGACATCGCGGAACACGGTGCCGCGCTCCGTTTCCGCGAGACGCGGCGTGTCCATGCGCAGCGCGATGCCACCGAGCGACAGGTCGTGCACTTCGTGGCGGAACGCTTCGCCGTCGGCGAATGCACCTTTCGCGTAGAAGGGTTCGAGAACCGGCGTCGGCACGCGGAAGTATTCGCGACGCTGGAACTGATAGAGCTTCTCGGGGAACGGCACTTCGAACGCCTGACGTCCTTCGTGGGTCACGGCGCGCGCGGCGAGCGTCGTGAATTCGACGCGCACGCCGTCCGGCGCACCCTTGAAATACAACTGCCGCGCTTCAAGCAGCACACGATTGTCCGCCTCGACGCCGCCCCAGTCGAACACGATGCACGCTTCGCGCGCGTCGGTTTTCAGCAGTTGCGTAACGATCTGTCCGCGCCCGCTCGTCACGGTGAGCATGTCGCCCCGCTGCACGAGCGTTCGCAGAACGATCGATATTTCGGATGGCGTGTGTCGCGCGAAGCGCTCATGATCTTCCGCGAATTTTTCGATGTCTGTCGTTTGCGGCAACGGTTCGGCGAGCATGATGGTCCAATCTAGTTATCAGTTTGGGACAGCGAGCGACGACTACCTGCTTTGCCTTATGTTGCCCGAAAAAAAACGGCTTCAGTACATCGGTAACGACTAGATTTTCACGGCAATTCAGCGTTTTGCAGAGCAGCAAACCATTTGTCTTACGGATAACGTTCTAAAAATGAGAAGGCCGGGCGCGAACACCCGGCCTTCTCGCGCTTCATGCGACACGCGACACGCGTCACGCGAGCGTATCGAGTTCGCTTGGGAGCGCGCGGCGTCGGATAGGCGCGAGCGCAGCGCCCATGCGTTCGCCCTGCGCCTCGCTGATGAGGCTCATCAGGATTTCGCCGAAGCGCGGTTCGTCCACGCCCGAGATGATGTACTGCCACCGATACGCATCGACCAGTCCCGCATGCACGCGCGCCTCTTCGTCGGCGGAAAGCGCGCGGTCGAGTTGCGATACGAAGTAATGCGCGTCGGCGGCGGCTTGCGCCTGCATCATCCCGTCGATGGCCGCGACTAGCTCGATCAGATCGCCGATCGCGGCATCGCGCGCGTCGTCGTCGAGCCGCGCGTCTTCGCGCATCCACTCGAGTTCGTCGATGATCGCGTGCTGCGACTCCTCCTTCCAGTGGAACAGGAAGATGTCCTTGAATAGCGGCGACAAGCTCGCGTCGCTTTCCATGCTCTGCCGGTAATGCACCTGCGTGACGATTTCGACGCAACACGTCAGCGCGAGAATCGACCACGTCGATTTGCCGAGCACGAACGCGGCAACCTCGTCGGCCTGCGCGATGAAGCGATAGCCCGGCGGCAGCGTTTGCGCGGCGAGCGCTTCCACGCGGCGAAACAATTCCTGATGCTTCAGCTCTTCGTCGGTGAACCGCACGATCGCTTCGAGCGCGGTCTGATCGCCGAGCGCATGATCGCGGCCGACCTCGAGCATCTTCGCGCCGACGAAACGCTCGATCATGCCGAACATGTTGGCGTACGTGCGGCCCTGAACCTGCGACATCAGACGGCGCTCGCGCGCGTCGAGGAACGGCAGACGATGCACTTCGGATAGTCCGTCGGGCATGAACTTGTGCGCGGGATCGAAATGACGGCCGCGCAATACGTCGCGATCGATGTCCCAGCGGATGCGGCGGGACACTTCGATGCACTTCGCATAACGTTGCTGCGGGGTGATTTTCCTGGATTGAGACTCGTGCTGAACGGCTTCCATGTGCGAACTCCGGAACGACTCTGCGTCGATGACTCTGATGAATGCGCGCCCTGCAATCCGCGCGCTGCGTCGAACAGGTCTGCGTAGGGTCGTGCGCCGCGTCACCGTTCTGCGAATCATTCTCTGCAACGGCCCGCTCTCGCACATGAGGCGCATGTCCCGGCTGCGCACCGGGACACGGGCATTTGGCGGCAATGAAGGGGGACGCAGGTCCCGAAGCGCTCAGGCGGCGGGCGCGTCGAAGCCCGCGCGGCGCGCGAGCACGATGGCCTGCGCGCGGTTTTCGACTTCGAGCTTCGCGAAAATGCTGGTGATGTGATTGCGCACGGTCTTCTCGCTCAACGCGAGTCGCGCGGCGATCTGCGCGTTGTCGCGCCCGCCCGCGAGCAATTCGACGATATCGCGCTCACGCGGCGTCAGCGCGGAGAACGCCGGATCGCTCACGTTCGATGACGGCAGAAACCCCCGCACTTCCTCGCGCCAGCGTTGCCACGCAGGCTCGGATTCGAGCGTGATGTGATTTTCGCTATCGAGCGGCACGAATCGCGCGCCGGCAATTTGCCCGGCGAGCAGGCGGCTTTCGTCGAACGGCACGCGCGCATCGCCGCTCGCGTGCAGCACGAGCGTCGGACATTGCACGCGCGGCAGCAGCGCCACCACGTCGATCTCGTTGAACACGCGCATGATGCGCGCGGCGTTGCGCGGCGTGGTCGTCAGACGTTCGAGTTCGTTGAACCAGTGATGCTGCTCCGGCGTGCCGCCGGGAATGAACTGCGTCGTGAAGAACTGGCGAAACGCCGGATTCTGCTTGCCCCAACCGAGTTCGGCGAGCTTCACGAGCATTTCGGCTTCCTCGTGCAACGCCGGATCGCACGAGCGTTTCAAACGGCCGCGCGCGTAGCCGCCATGCAGCACGAGATGCGTGACCCGCTCCGGATGCGCGACCGCATACGCGATGGCAATCGACGCGCCCTGCGAAATTCCCAGCAGCGGAAAGCGTTCGAGGCCGCTCGCATCGGCGACGGTTTCGAGATCGCGCAGCCAGGCGTCGAAGGAAATTTCGCCGACGTCGCGATCGGAGAGACCGCAGCCGCGCTGATCGTAGCGAATCAGCGTGTGACGGCCGCACAGTTCGAGCATCAGATGGTTCCAGACCGGGCTCGTGAAATCGAGCTCCAGATGACTGAGCCAGTTCGCCGCCTTGATGAGCGGCGGGCCGGAGCCGCACGTCGCGTACGCGATGCGCACGCCGTCGCTCGCCGTGCAAAGGCGGATATGCTGCCGAGGCGTGGACGGGCGCGGCATCATCGGAACGATGTGTAAGTAGGGACTACCTAAAAAATCGATGCACGCGCGGCGGCTCGCGCGATCGCTCATGCTTGCGCGTAAAGCTTTGGAAAGTCAAGGAATAGACAGTCAGGGACGGCGCGCGCCGCGCATCTGGCTCGTCAGGTCGCCGTGATGCATGATGAGCGCGCGCAGCGACGGCCACATATGCATGTAATGCACCATGAAGCTGTCGCGCGACTGAAGCTGATACGGCGTGTTGATGGTCGCGCAATCGAGCAGATGGCGCGAGTCGGCAAGGCCATGCCGTGCGAGCACCTTGATGAACACGTCCTGGTCGCCGCCGCTCGCATAGGTCGACGATTTATCCGCGATCGCGCCGATGCTCTGCTCGATTTCCGTCAGCACGTCGAGATTTTGCGGCGTGTTGCGAAAACCCATGATGCCCGAGTTGAACTGCCAGCTTACGTCCGTCGCGAGCACGCGATCCCGCTTCTCGCATAGCGGTTCGAGCCGCCGGCTCTGATCGGCGACGAGCACGTCGGCATCGATCCAGAAGACCCATTCGTGTTCCGGCAAATGGCGCAGCAACACCCAGGGCTTGATCCAGTTGCCGCTCGCGCCCGCGCCCGCTTCGGCCGGCACGTCGCGATAGAGATGCAGCGCGTAGCCGTGACGCTCGCAATAGCGGCGCACGTTGCGCTCGGCGATCGCGCCGTATTCGCGGATATTCGGCGTATGAAGCATCGCGAGCGCGATGGACGCGCTTCGGTTCGACGCTTCGTAGCGTGTTTCATCGGCTTCCGGCTGCGGCAAGGCGAGATACGGCAGGCCGCGCGCCTGACACTCGTTGATGTGCTCCGCGAACAGATCGCGCAAGTCGGCGAAGACCGGCTGATTCTTCGGCGCATCGGGCATATCGGCGAGCGCAAGAGAGAACGCGGGCCATTCCGCCCATATCGGCGACACGTTCAGCGCCGCGAGCACAACGGGATGATGGCCTTCGATCGCCTCAGTGAACGGCCGAGGTCCCAGCGCACTCAGCAACTGCGCTTCGCTCGCGAGCGCCCTGCCGAACCTGGCGCCCTCGCAGATGCGTTGAACCTGCTCGCGCGCGGCCGCCGTGTTGCGCCAAAGCTGAAACGCCGCCATGACGTCGCCGGGGTCATCGTCACGATACGAGACGATCCAATCGCGGTTTTCCCCGCGCATGAGGGTCTCGCACGGAATGTCGCGTAACAGCAGGCAATCCTGCGTGATCAGCAACACGAGATCGCCCTCGGCACACGCGCGCAGCTTGCGCAACAACACCTGATACTTCAACAGCATTCGCAGATGTGCCCAGCCGATCGCGGCCGTATCGACATACTCGTGCGGATAAGCAAGACGCGCGCAATAGCGGCGATGATTTTCGAACGACGCGCGCGCGGTGTCGTCGGCAAAAAAACTGATGACGTGAGTCGTCATGGCGATGCTCCAAAATGCCGGGTGTCGAGGATTTTGGTCCCGTCATCGGCGCGCGGGCAAGCGCAAGGACACTTTGTTTCGTCGTCGAATGTGACGGCTGCGAACGTTTCGCTCAGCGCTTCGCGCGCAGCGGCAGCGTCGCGATGAACTGATCGACCGCCGCGAAAAGCGCCGCACGCCGCACGCCGTCCTGCGCCTGAATCGACAGACCCGCGAACAATGTCATGCACAGCGCGGCGAGCGCCTGAACATCGGTGCGCGCGTCGAGCTCGCCATTTTCGACGCCCTGCGCGAGCCGCGCCGCGACGATCGACGCGACCTTGCGCCGGCGCTTCTGCATCTCGGCGCGCAATTGCGTGTGCTCGCCGCCGACGGACATCGCGCCCAGAAAGATCATGCAGCCACGCGGAGTCTTCCTGCCGGTGAACAATTCGACGCTCGCGCGGAACATCGCGCGCAGGCCGTCGCGCACGGATTCGTGCGCCTGCAATTGCCTGAGCGCCGCGCCGCCTTCGGCTTCCGTGTACAGCTCGACCGCCTCCCGATACAGATCTTCCTTGCTGCCGAAAGCGGCATAGAGGCTCGGCGAATTGATGCCCATTGCTTCGACGAGATCGGCCATCGAACAGGTGTCGTAGCCTTTCGCCCAGAACACTTCCATCGCGTTTCGCAACGCCGCTTCGCGGTCGAATGCGCGCGGCCGGCCGCGCGCCCTGTGCTGCGTCTCGTGCATTTCCGACGACATGTCTCACTCCTTTTCGATGCCGGCGATTAGTGCGTCCATCGAAATTCTGAATTATGTGTCGATCGTAACAAAATAACTGGACGCTGTCGCACGCCGATGCTTAAATATCTGTATCGATCGTCACATAAACATCGGAACCATCTCAGGAGTGTCGCCATGAAATCGACTTTGTCCGCCCTCGCAGCCGCTTTGCTGCTGGCAAGCCCGCTGGTGTCGTTTGCGCAAGCCACGGAAACGGCTGCATCGCCTGCGCCGTATTCGGTGTTCGTCGATCAACCCACCGGCTTCACGTTCGTGAAAATGCCGTCGGGCTGGAAGTTCGTCGGCGCGGTCTCGCAGGAAGAGGCGCAGCATGTGCCGGCGAACGTGTTGACGTCGGTGTTGCCCGCGGATTCCGCGCGCAAGATCGACACGGTATCGGTCAGATAGGCGTTGGGCTGGAAACCGCATCGATTTCGATATCGAGCAAAGCCGAGCTCATCGACTTGCCGTGCGCGTCGAGCGCGAGCGAACGCGTGACGCCGCCGCCGAGCGCATCGCGCAAAACGAAATTGAACGCGTGCAAGAGCGGCAGTTCGTAACGCACGACATCGCCCTTCACGACATCGGCGAGATGCGCTTTCACGCGCTCGGGCGTCAGTTGCGCGCGCAGATGCGCGTAGTGCTTCGCGTCGAAGCAGATCACCGACACGTTCGACGTGTTGCCTTTGTCGCCGGTGCGGCCGTGCGCCAGTTCACGCAGTTTCATCGCTTGCCTCCACGAATTCGAAAACGGGCTTCACGTGTTCGCGCGCGAGCAGCACGGACTGCACCGCGATGACTTCCCGCGTCGCCTTCGTCACGCCGCCGCCGCCCGCCGGGCCGTTGGTATAGAGCGTTTCGATCTCGTTGCCGATGCGCGCCGCCTCCTTCGCGCTCGACGTGCGTCCCGCAACGCGCACGCGCACTTCATACGGCTCTTCGGCGTTCGCTGCAAGCGCGTCGCCGTAAAGCGAATTGACGCCGATGAGGTCGAAGCGCAGTTCGCTCGTATCGATGCACATGATCGACAGCCGTTCGCGCGCGATATCGAGCGCGAGCCGCGCGCGTGCGACCGCGCCCGGACCGCCGTAGGAAATCTGACCTTCGCCGATATAGCCATCGACATAAGCGACCGATGTCTTCAGCGTATCCGTGCGCGCGTGGCCGCGTCCGCCGGTCACGCGCACGCGGTCGCGCGCTTCCTGCGCGACGCGAACTTGCGTGAAATCCGCGACGACGTCCGGCTGAAAATAACGCGCCGGATCGTGAATCTCGTAGAGCAGTTGTTCCTTGCACGTCGCTTCGGTCACGCAGCCGCCTGCGTGCGGCACCTTCGTCACGATGACAGAACCATCCGCGCTCACTTCGCCGATCGGGAAGCCGAGACGCGCGAGATCGTTCACGTCCTTGTAACCGGGGTCGGCGAAATAACCGCCCGTCACCTGACCCGCGCATTCGAGCAAATGACCGACGACGGTCGCCTGTCCGAGCGTCGTCCAGTCGTCCATCTTCCAGCCGAATTCGTGGATGAGCGGCGCGGTGAATAGCGACGGATCCGCAACGCGGCCGGTCAGCACGATGTCCGCGCCCGCCGCGAGCGCAGCGACGATCGGCGCCGCACCGAGATACGCATTCGCCGACACGATGCGGTCCGCGTACGCGCTCACATCGTCGCCGGATTCCTCGAAGCGCAGACGCGAACGCAAAACGACATCGAGCACGTCGTCGCCGGTGACGGCTGCGATTTTCAATCCGTCAAGGCCGAGTTCGCGCGCGATCCTCGCGGTCTTCTTCGCCGCCGCACGCGGATTCGCCGCGCCCATGTTCGAGATGATCCGCACGCCATTTTTCGCCGCGACGGGCAGCACGGCGCGCATGCGCGTTTCGAGCAACGGGTCGTAACCGAGTTCGGGATCGTTGCGGCGCGACTGCTGCGCGATCGCGATCGTGCGTTCGGCAAGGCATTCGAACACGAGATAGTCGAGCGCGCCGTGCTCCGCGAGTTCGACGGCAGGCTCGATGCGATCGCCCGAATAACCCGCGCCCGCGCCGATTCTGATGGTGTCTTTCATGGTGCTTTTCCTTTACAGCGGGAACACGCCCAGCACGACGCACGCGATCGTCATGACGACCGACGCGCCGAACAGTAGCGGGAACGTGAACTTCTGATGATCCGCGAGATCGATGCCGCACAAGCCGACGACGAGAAACGTCGCGGGCGTGAGCGGGCTCACGGGAAAGCCGGTCGTCATCTGACCGAGGAGCGCCGCCTGGCCGACATGCACCGCCGGCACGCCGAGTTGCGACGCCACTTCGGCGATCACCGGCAACACGCCGAAATAGAACGAATCGGGATCGAAGAGCATCGAGAGCGGCATCGACAGCAGGCCGAGCACGACCGGAATGTGGCCGGCAAAAGCGGGCGGCACGAAACCGACCGCCGCCTGCGCCATCGCCTTCAACATGCCGCTGCCCTGCATGATGCCGGTGAACACGCCGGCCGCGAGCAGAATGCCGGCCATCATCAACGCGGCGCGAGCGTGCGCGTCGATGCGCTTTCGCTGCATGTCGACGTTCGGATAATTCACCATCAGCGCAATGCACAGCCCGACCATGAACATGATGGCGGGCGGAATCTTTTCGCCCATCGCGACCATCGTGCCGAGCACGACGACCGTCAGCACGATGTTGAACCAGAAATTCTTCGGGCGGCGCAGCGACTGTTCTTCGGGCGTCAGTTCGCGCTTCGGAAGCGGAATCGCGCCGTTCGCGCTCGAATAGCCGAGACGCTTTTCCTCGCGGCGGCCGAGCCACCACGCCATGCCGAACACGAACACGAGCCCGACGGCCTGCACCGGAATCAGCGGATTGAACAGCGATGAAATCGGCAGATGCAGCGACGCCGATGCGCGGATCATCGGCCCGGTCCACGGCAGAAAGTTGATGCCCGCCGCCATCGAAACGGCCGCGGCGAGCACGCGCTTGTCCATGTTCAGGCGATCGTAGAGCGGCAGCATCGCGGGAATCGTGACGAGAAAGCAGACGGCGCCCGAGCCGTCCAGATGAATCAGCAGCGCGAGCAGCGTCGTGCCCATCACGATGCGCGTCGGTTTCGTGCCGACCGCGCGCAGGATGCGATCGATGATCGGATCGAGCGTGCCCGCGTCCGTGATCGTGCCGAAGTAAAGGATCGCGAACACGAACATACCGACGACCGGCGCGAGGCTCTTCAATCCGTCGATGACGAACTTGCTCGTCGAAAGCCCGAAGCCGCCGATCAGCGACGCCACAATCGGCACGATGATGAGCGCGACGAGCGGCGACATCCGTTTGGAAAGGATCGCCCCGAGCAGGACGACGATGGTGGCGAGGCCGAGCATCGGCAGCATGAACGTGTCTCCGAATATTGTCTTTTGGTGCGGTCCAGAGTAAGTTCGGAGCGGCGATTACACAATTGAAATGATTTGATCGCAGCTATCACGGACCAAAATGGATCTGAATCTTCGCGATATCCGCGCGCTCGTCGCCGTGGCCGAGGCGGGCAGTTTCACGCGCGCCGCCGAACGCCTGCATTTGTCGCAACCCGCGCTGACCGTGCAGATACGCCGCCTGGAGGAAGCCGTCGGCGCGCGGCTTTTCGACCGCAACAGCCGCAACGTCGCGCTGACGCCGACCGGACGGGAACTGCTGCCGCTCCTGCGCAAGTCGTTGCGCGACATGGAGAACGTGCTGCGCGATGCCCGCGCGATGGGCATCGGCGAAAGCGGCACGATCCGCATCGCGTGCCTGCCGACGTTCGCGGCGAGCGTGTTGCCTGAGTTGATCATCGGCATGAAGCGCGAGGTGCCGGGCGTCGCATTTCAGATTCGCGACGTCGTGGCGAGCACCGTGAATGCGCTCGTGCGCAGCGAGGAAGCCGATATCGGGCTGACCGGCGGCGATGTGGCCGATCCGTTGCTTGAAGTGCTGCATGCGGGCGTGGACCGGCTCGTCGCGGTGTGTCCGAAGGCGCATGCGCTCGCGAAGAAACGCCGCATCTCGCTCGACGATCTCGCGCGTTCGCCGCTCGTGCTCACCGCGCCAGGCACGAGCGTGCGCGCGGTCGTCGACGCCGCGCTCAGCGAGACGCGCGAAACGCTCGAGATAGCGTGCGAGCCGACTTACATGATGACCGCCGTCGCGATGGTGCGCGGCGGCCTCGGCGTGACGATTTTGCCGGAAACCGCGCGCGAGGTGCGCGCGGAACCGGGGCTCGTCGCGAAACCGATCGACCATCCGGCGTTCGTGCGGCCGATCGCCATCGTGAAGAAGCGCGGCAGGACGCTGCCGGCAGTGACGGAACGCTTCGTCGAAAGCATGCGCGAGGCGATGACATCGCCCCGCTGATACACAGGCTTACTTTTCCATCGTCGCCATGTCGATCACGAAGCGATACTTCACGTCGCTCTTCAACATGCGCTCGTAAGCCTTGTTGACTTCGTCCATGCGAATCATCTCGATGTCGGACGTGATGCCGTGCTTGCCGCAGAAATCGAGCATTTCCTGCGTTTCCGCGATGCCGCCGATCAGCGAGCCCGCGAGCGAGCGGCGCTTGAAGATCATGTTCATCACCGAAGGCGACGGATGCGGATGCTCCGGCGCGCCGACGAGCGTCATGGTGCCGTCACGCTTGAGCAGCGACATGAACTGATCGAGATCGTGCGACGCGGCGACCGTGTTCAAGATGAAATCGAAGCTGTTCGCGTGCGCGGCCATCTGATCCGGATCTTTCGACACGACGACTTCATGCGCGCCCAGACGCTTCGCATCCTCGATCTTGCCCGGCGACGTGGTGAAGAGCACGACATGCGCGCCCATTGCGGCGGCGATCTTCACGCCCATGTGACCGAGACCGCCGAGACCGACGATGCCCACCTTGTGCCCCTTCTGCACGTTCCAGTGGCGCAGCGGCGAGTACGTGGTGATGCCCGCGCACAGCAACGGTGCAACGGCCGCGAGTTCGAGGTTCTCGGGGATGCTCAGCACGAACGCCTCGTCGACGACGATGTTCGTCGAATAGCCGCCGAAGGTCACGCCGCCCGACTTCTTATCCGGCGAGTTGTAGGTTTGCGTAAAGCTTTCCGGGCTCTCGCAATATTGTTCGAGTCCTTCCTTGCACGCATTGCAGACGCGGCATGAATCGACCATGCAGCCGACGCCCGCCAGTTGCCCGACCTTGAACTTCGACACGTCGGAACCGACTGCCGCGACGCGACCGACGATCTCATGGCCCGGCACGACCGGATAGTTCGTGCCGCCCCATTCGTTGCGCGCCATATGCAGGTCGGAATGACAGACGCCGCAGAACAGAATGTCGATGCGGACATCGTTCGGACCGACATCGCGGCGTTGAATTTCGAGCGGACCGAGCGGCTTGTCGGCTGCGGATGCTGCATAGGAATACGCTTTCAGCATGGTTTGCTTCCCTCTTTGATTTGCATCTGTGAACAGGACCGGCGCTTGCTCCTGCCGGAGAAGCGCGGCTATTGAATCAGACGTGCTGGATGGTCTTTGTGTGCGGCAGCGAACGTTCGCCATCATGCTCCGCCACGCGTTGCGAGCGACTTGCCGATCGCGCCGGTAGTTAGGCGGAGACGCGCAACGTCAGTACTGTATGCCTATCGGGGATTATCTGCCGAAACGACCGCGCGCCAGGCGCGTCGCCGGAGAATTTGACAATCGGCGCCGTGAGGATCGACCTAGCGGCGGAAGCATTTCGAGAGACCAGAACGATGAAAGCGAAAGCCATTACGGCCAGCATCGGCATGCCGGGCGGCGCGGTCAGCGCCGAGTTTCATATCGATACGGGGCGACTCAGGATCTTCGAGCGCGGCATGCTGCGCGTCGAATTGTTTCCGCCGCAATCGTGGTTCACGGTGGCGTCGGTGGCGGGAAACAGCCGCTGGGGCACGCGGCCGCTGGAAGCGGATATGCGTCTCGTCGTCGAGAGCTTTATCCTGCAGCGCTTCGGCATGAAGGCGTATCGGGGCGAGACTTCCAGCGCGCAACGCGTATTCGATTCGCGATCCGAATCTTTAGCGGATCATCTCTGACTGCGCGCGGGCGGCTGATAGCCCGGAACCTGATGCAGCGCGCAATCGCACGCTGCGGAGAGCGCCGCCAGCCGCTCGATGTTCTCGCGAAAGTCGGCCTGCGTGCGCGCAATCGTTTCACGCAGCGCTTCGACCCGCGGCATGATCTGTTCCGCGATCACGCTGCTTTCTTCTTTCTTCCCGAGCCACGCTTCGGCGTCTTCGCGCGCTTCGCGCAGTTCCATCACCGAGACTTCGGTCTGTGCCTGAAGACGCGCATAGGTTTGCGCGAGTTCGCCGAGCCCCATCGATTCCATGCGTTCGACGAAATCGCGCGTCGAATGCATTGCGAGTTCACCGGCGTCGTAAGCCATGAACTGGGCATCGTCGATTGAAAGCGAGATGCGGCCTTCGGGCGTGGCGAATTCGAGCTTGATCGGCATGATGCGTGGATGTCCGTAATCGAAGAAGTGACCGGATTCTAGAAAGCCGCGCATGAAGCGACATTCAGAACAAGATGAAAGCCATATCGCGCGCGTGAAAAGGAGCATTAACGTCATTGCGATTCGTTCGAGCGCGCGAAACGATGCACGGCGATTAATTCGAATTGCGCCACATTTGGCGCGATGGAAATTTATCGACAGTTGCAAAACCCGCCCTCGACGCCGTGCGATTTTCAACTTGAAAAGATGCATTTCTTAAACCAACAATGGATCCATCTTTCGCGCTGGCCACTCCACTTCGCCAACCGAGATCTGACGCGCCCCATGGATGAGAAAGACGAAATACGCAAATCCGAAGAGTTGCGCAGCTTTCTGTTTCTGACCGTCGTCATGGTTCCCGTGCTCACGGTCATGATCATCGCCACTTACGGATTCGCGGTCTGGTTCTATCAGATGCTGATCGGCGGACCGCCACATCATTAACGAGCGTCGCGACTATTTGAATTAAATGGAGCTCAAACCCGTCGATATCAACGATCGTTACGCCGACAAGACCGACGAGTCTTGCGAGTTTCACATAGCCGGCGTCGTTGTATTCGGCCGTATAGAAGCGCTGCAACGAATTACGCGCGCGCTCGCGGCTTTGCCTGGCGCGCAAGTTCACGGATCGAGCGCCGACGGCAAGATCGTTCTCACGCTCGAAAGCGATCGCTCGGCTTGCGTCGCCGAACAATTGCAGGCGGTGCAATCCATTCCCGATGTCATCAGCACCGCGCTCGTCTATCAGCATCACGAAGCCGCCGATCCGCTCACCGAGGACATCGACGATGAAACTGACTCGTCGCGCGTTCATTAAGCAGACGGCCGCCACCACGGCGGCCGCATCCGCGGGCATCACGCTGCCCGACATGCACGCCGTCGCGCAGAGCGACGACATCGCCTGGTCGAAAGCGCCCTGCCGCTTCTGCGGAACGGGATGCGGCGTGCTCGTCGGCGTGAAGGGCAATCAGGTCGTCGCGACACAGGCCGACCCGCAGGCGGAAGTCAACCGCGGACTCAACTGCGTGAAGGGCTACTTCCTCTCGAAGATCATGTACGGCCAGGACCGTCTGACGACGCCGCTCATGCGGATGAAAGACGGCAAATACGACAAGAACGGCGAATTCCTGCCTGTGTCGTGGGATGTCGCGTTCAACGTGATGGCCGAGCAGTTCAAGCGCGTGCTGAAGGAGAAAGGGCCGACGGCCGTCGGCATGTTCGGTTCGGGGCAATGGACCGTCTGGGAAGGCTACGCAGGCGTCAAGCTGATGAAGGCGGGATTTCGCAGCAACAATATCGATCCGAACGCGCGGCATTGCATGGCATCGGCCGTGACGGGCTTCATGCGGACCTTCGGCATGGACGAGCCGATGGGCTGCTACGACGACATCGAAGCCACCGACGCCTTCGTGCTGTGGGGCTCCAATATGGCCGAGATGCATCCGGTGCTGTGGTCGCGCGTGACGGCGCGGCGGCTTTCGAATCAGGACGTGCGCGTCGTCACGCTGTCGACGTTCGAGCATCGTTCGTTCGATCTCGCCGATCAAACCATCGTCTTCACGCCGCAATCCGATCTCGCGATCATGAATTACATCGCGAACTACATCATCAAGAACGGCAAGGTGAACCGCGATTTCGTCGACAAGCACACGAACTTCAAGAAGGGCAACGCGGACATCGGTTACGGGCTGCGGCCCGACCATCCGCTGCAAAAGGCGGCGAAGAACGCGGGCGATCCGAACGGCTCGCAGCCGATCACCTTCGACGAATTCGCGCAGTTCGTCTCGCGCTACGACGCTGCCTACGTGACGAAAATTTCCGGCGTGCCGAAGAACAAGCTCGACCAGCTCGCGCAGTTGTACGCGGACCCGAAGACGAAAGTCGTGTCCTTCTGGACGATGGGCTTCAATCAGCACACGCGCGGAACCTGGGCCAACAACATGGTCTACAACCTGCATCTGCTGACGGGAAAGATATCGACGCCGGGCAACAGCCCGTTCTCGCTGACGGGCCAGCCGTCCGCGTGCGGCACGGCGCGCGAAGTCGGCACGTTTTCGCATCGGCTGCCCGCCGATATGGTCGTGACCAACCCGAAGCATCGCGAGGAAGCGGAGCATATCTGGAAGCTGCCCGCGGGCACCATCCCCGACAAGCCGGGCTTTCATGCCGTGCTGCAAAACCGCATGCTCAAGGACGGCAAGATCAACGCTTATTGGGTGATGGTCAACAACAACATGCAGGCTGCCGCGAATATCAACAACGAAGCGCTGCCGGGGTATCGCAAGGATTCGAATTTCGTCGTCGTGTCGGATGTGTATCCGACGGTCACGGCCGTCGCCGCCGATCTGATCCTGCCATCCGCGATGTGGGTCGAGAAGGAAGGCGCCTACGGCAACGCGGAACGGCGCACGCAGTTCTGGCATCAGCTCGTACAGGCGCCAGGCGGCGCGCATTCGGATCTCTGGCAGATCGTGGAATTCTCCAAGCGCTTCAAGGTCGAGGAAGTCTGGCCCGCCGAACTGCTCGCGAAAAAGCCCGAATACAAGGGCAAGACGCTCTACGACATCCTGTATCGCAACGGCCAGGTCGACAAGTTTCCCGCTTCGCAAGTCGATCCGAAATATCGCAACAACGAGGCTGCGGCGTTCGGCTTCTATATCCAGAAAGGATTGTTCGAGGAATACGCGAGCTTCGGACGCGGCCACGGCCACGATCTCGCGCCGTTCGACATGTATCACCAGGCGCGCGGCATCCGCTGGCCGGTCGTCGATGGCAAGGAAACGCGCTGGCGTTACAAGGAGGGCTCCGATCCGTATGTGAAGGCCGGCGCCGACTGGCAGTTCTACGGCAATCCGGACGGCCGCGCGGTGATCTACGCGCTGCCTTACGAGCCGCCCGCCGAATCGCCGGACAAGGACTATCCGTTCTGGCTCGCGACGGGCCGCGTGTTGGAGCACTGGCATTCGGGATCGATGACGCGCCGCGTGCCCGAGCTGTATCGCGCGTTTCCGAACGCGGTGTGCTTCATGCATCCCGACGACGCGAAAGCGCTTGGCCTGCGACGCGGCGTCGAGGTGCGCGTGATATCGCGGCGCGGCGAGATGCGTACGCGCGTCGAGACGCGCGGCCGCGACAAGCCGCCGCGCGGGCTCGTCTTCGTGCCGTGGTTCGATTCGAGCCAGCTCATCAACAAGGTGACGCTCGACGCCACCGATCCGATCTCGTTTCAGACCGACTACAAGAAGTGCGCGGTCAAGATCGTGCGGGTCTAGGGTCCGGGAGCCGACGCCATGCGTACGTTGACAGCCATCGTCATTGCATCGCTTCTTGCGCTGGCCGTGCTCGCGATCGCGCAGCCCACGGTGCCCAGTCTGCCGTTCCACGATTCGCTGCGCGGCACGGCACCGCTCGATGAGGAACCGAAAGCCCCGCTCATCGCGCCGACCGAAAACAAGGACGTGATACGCGGACTCAACTACGCACAGCAGCCGCCGACGATCCCGCACAAGATCGACAACTATCAGCTCGACAAGAACGCCAACCGCTGTCTCGGGTGTCACGCGCGCAGCCGCGCCGAGGAAAGCGGCGCGGTGCCGGTGGCGGTGTCGCATTACATGGATCGCGAGGGCGGCGTGTCCGGGCATTTGTCGCCGCGACGCTACTTCTGCACGCAATGCCACGTCCCGCAGGCCGATACGAAACCGCTCGTCGGCAATACGTTCGTCGCCGTCGAAGACGTCAGGCAGCAGCCGGACAAAACCAAGAAGCGATAGACGATAAACAAGCGACCATCATGTGGGCACTGATCAAGCGCTACTGGATCACCATTCGCCGGCCGAGCCTCTATTACAGCCTCGGCTTTCTGACGCTGGGCGGCTTCGTCGCCGGCGTGGTGTTCTGGGGCGCCTTCAACACGGCGATGGAGCTGACCAACACCGAAGTCTTCTGCACCGGCTGTCACGAGATGCGCGACAACACCTACGCCGAACTGAAGAACACGATCCACTTCAGCAACCGCACGGGCGTGCACGCGAAGTGCTCGGACTGCCATGTTCCCCACAACTGGACCGACAAGATCGCCCGAAAGATGCAGGCGTCGAAGGAAGTGTGGGCGAAGATTTTCGGCGCGGTGAACACGCGCGAAAAGTTCCTCGACAAGCGGCTCGAACTGGCCGAGCACGAATGGGCGCGCTTCAAGGCGAACGACTCGCTCGAATGCCGCAATTGCCACTCGTTCCAGTACATGGACTTCACGCGGCAAAGCCCGCGCGCGCAGCAGGCGCATCAGCGCTTTCTGGAGACGGGCGAGAAGACGTGCATCGATTGCCACAAGGGCATCGCGCATGAACTGCCGAACATGGCGAAGGCGCAGGAAATCGACGACAGAAAGAAGCAGTAAACAACGCCAAGAGAGGAAACATTCATGCTCAGCGCCCGGCAACTCGACGTGATGCGCGGCAGCCGCACGATCGTCGCCGGCGTGAATCTGTGCGTCGATGGCGGCGCGGCGTTGCTCATCCACGGCGCGAACGGCAGCGGCAAGAGCTCGTTGATCGCCGCGCTCGCGGGTCTGTTGCCGCCCGCCGCGGGGAAGGTGTCGTGGCGCGGCGTGAACGTGCGCGACGATCCGGCGCGCTTCAGACGCGACCTCGCGTATCTCGGCCACGCCGACGGCTTCAACGGCGAACTGACGGTCGCGGAAAACCTGCGCTTCGCGGCGTTGCTCGGCGCGAACGCCTTGCGCGCGAACGAGCGCGACGTGCTCGAGCGCGCCGGTTTGCGGCCGCTGATGCACGCGCGCCTGAACCGGCTGTCGGAAGGTCAGCGGCGGCGCGTGGCGCTCGCGCGGCTCGTGCTCGCGGCCAAGCCGCTGTGGCTGCTCGACGAACCCACCGAAGCCGTCGATGACGCGGGCGCGCTCTGGTTCGCCGCATGCATGGACGATCATCTGCGCGAAGGCGGCGCGCTCGTCGCGACGACGCATCGCCCGCTTGCCGTCGATGCCGCGCGCGCACGTCATCTGCATCTCGAACGGAGCGCGGCATGATCGCGCTGACGCTTCGGGTGATCCGGCGCGAGCTGCTCTTGAACTGGCGCTCGCGCACCGTGACGCTTTCCGTGCTGCTTTTCTTCGTGCTGGCGTCGAGTCTGTTTCCGCTCGGCGTCGGTCCCGATCCGAAGCTGTTGCACGCAATCGCGCCGGGCGTGCTGTGGGTCACGGCGCTGTTCGCGGCGCTGCTTTCGGCTGGCCAGCTCTTCAGCAACGATTTCGCGAGCGGCGCGCTCGAACAGATGCTGCTTTCGCCGCAGCCGCTCGCGGGCATCGTGCTCGGCAAGATCGCCGCTCACTGGATCACGACCGGTCTCGCGCTCGTCGTGCTCGCGCCCGTCGTCGCGCTCGAATACGGGCTCGATGCGCGCACGATCCTCATGCTGATGGCGTCGCTCCTGATCGGCACGCCGCTGCTTTCGCTGATCGGTTCGATGGGCGCGGCGCTCACGCTCGGCGTGCGCGGCGGCAGCGTCGTGCTCGCATTGCTGATTCTTCCACTCTACGTGCCGGTGCTCGTATTCGGCGTCGGCGCGGCCGATCCCGCCGCGAGCGCCGCATGGGCGAACGCGAATTTCTCGCTGCTCGCGGCGGCGTTGTGCATCGCGCTATGGCTGTGTCCGTTCGCGAGCGCGGCGGCCCTGCGCATATCGATGGAATAGCGCCTATGAACTGGTTCCGCTACGCGTCCGCCCGCAACTTCGAACGCTTCGCCGCGCGCGCGACGCCGTGGTTCGCGTTCGCGTCGGTCGTGTTCATCGCGATGGGACTCGTGATCGGCCTCGGCGTCGCGCCCGCCGATGCGCTGCAACGCGACATCTACCGCATCATGTTCGTGCATGTGCCCGCCGCGTGGATGTCGATGCTCATCTACCTCGTGATGGCCGCGTACAGCGCGCTGCATCTCGCGATGAACGCGCGCCTTTCCGCGATGATGGCCCGCGCGCTCGCCCCGACCGGCGCGTCGTTCACGGCGATCGCGCTGATTTCGGGCGCGTTGTGGGGCAAGCCGACGTGGGGCACATGGTGGGTCTGGGACGCGCGGCTCACGTCGGAGCTGATCCTGTTCTTCCTGTACGTCGGCTATCTCGCGCTGCACGCGGCCATCGACGGCACCCGCCGCGCCGATCGAGCGTGCTCGGTGCTCGCGCTGATCGGCGTCGTGAATGTCCCGATCATCTATTTTTCCGTGCAATGGTGGTACACGCTGCATCAAGGACCGTCGCTCGGATTCGGCAGCGGCGTCGCGATGGAAACGTCGATGGCTTGGGGCATCGTCCTGATGACGGCGGGATTCTGGTCGTATGCGATCGCCGTGGCGTTGGCGCGCGCGCGCGTCATCCTGCGCGCGGCCGAACGCGTGCGCGCGAGCGACGAGCGTCCGTCGCGAATCGAGGAGCGTGCCGCATGAACACGCTCGCATCCGTCCCGACGATGCTCGCCGCGAATCCGCTGCTTTGCGCCGCGTTCGCGATCACTTTTCTGCTGATGGGCGCGGAGGCGTGGCTCGTCCACCGCGCGCTGCGCCGATGAAAGCGCGCCATCGCCGCTTCGCGTTCATCGCGCTCGGCCTCGCGAGCGCCGCGCTCGCGTGCGCGTTCGTGCTCAACGCGTTCCGCGCCAACGTGATGTTCTTCGTCAGCCCGAGCGAGATCGCGTCGCACGAGGAAACGCGCACGCAGCGCTTCCGGCTCGGCGGACTCGTCGAACGCGGATCGCTCTTGAAGCACGCCGACAGCCGCACGGTGAGCTTCGTCGTCACGGACGGGCGCGCGTCGATTCCTGTCGTCTACACGGGCGCGCTGCCCGATCTCTTTCTCGAAGGCAGCGGCGTCGTCGCGCAAGGCACGCTCGGCGCCGACGGACGTTTTCACGCCGACGAAGTCCTGGCCAAGCACGACGAAAAGTACACGCCGCCGCCACTCGAACGCGCGCTGCGTGAAGCGCGCGCATCGGCGGACGGGAACGCGGGAGCGCGCCGATGATCCCCGAGATCGGCCATTTCGCGCTCATCCTCGCGATGCTGCTCGCGCTCGTCGCGGGCATCGTGCCGATGCTCGGCGCGCGACTTGCCATCGAAGGATGGATGCGCGTCGCCGCGCCCGCCGCGTGCGGGCAATTCGGCTTCGTCGCGATCGCGTTCGGCTGTCTCGCGACGTCGTTTCTCGACGACGATTTTTCCGTGATCTACGTCGTCGGGAATTCGAACTCGGCGCTGCCGGCCATTTATCGGTTCACCGCGGTCTGGGGCGGTCACGAAGGCTCGCTGCTGCTGTGGGCGCTGCTGCTCACGCTCTGGATGAGCGCGGTCGTGTGCTTCGGCAAGCGCCTACCGTTGCCGTTCGCGGCGCGCGTGCTCGGCGTGATGAGCTGGATCGACGCGGGCTTTCTGCTTTTCATGCTGCTGACGTCGAATCCGTTCACGCGCATCATGCCGCCCGCGATGAACGGCCGCGATCTCAATCCGCTGTTGCAGGATCCCGGCATGGTGATTCATCCGCCGCTGCTGTACATGGGCTACGTCGGCTTTTCGGTGGCGTTCGCGTTCGCCATCGCCGCGCTGCTCGATGGCAAGCTCGACTCCGCCTGGGCGCGCGCCTCGCGCGCGTGGACGCTCGCCTCATGGACGTTCCTGACGCTCGGCATCATGCTCGGCAGCGCGTGGGCATACTACGAACTCGGCTGGGGCGGATGGTGGTTCTGGGATCCGGTCGAAAACGCGTCGTTCATGCCGTGGCTCGTCGGCACCGCGCTGATTCATTCGCTCGCCGCGACCGCCAAGCGCGGCGCGTTTCGCGCGTGGAGCGCGCTGCTCGCGATCTGCGCGTTCTCGCTCTCGTTGCTCGGCACGTTTCTCGTGCGCTCGGGCGTCGTGACATCGGTGCACGGCTTCGCGTCCGATCCGGCGCGCGGCGTGTTCATCCTCGCGTTGCTCGCGCTGTTTTCGGGCGGCGGTCTCGCGCTGTTCGCGTGGCGCGCGCCGCGAGCCGTGTCGGCGGTCGGTTTCGAGCCCGTATCTCGCGAGGCGTTGCTGCTGTCGAACAATCTGCTGATGCTCGTCGCCGCTGCATCGGTGATGCTCGGCACGCTCTATCCGATGGTCCTCGACGCGCTCGATCTCGACAAGATTTCCGTCGGCGCGCCGTACTTCGACAGCGTGTTCGTCCCGCTGATGACACCCGCGATCTTTCTGATGGGCGTCGGGCCGCTCGCGCGCTGGAAGGCCGCGCGTCTGCCGCAGCTTGCCGTGCGGCTGCGCTGGGCCGCGCTCGTGAGCGTGGCGAGCGCGTTCGTGCCCGGCGTGTCGCGTCCGTTCGTGAGCCTCGGCTTGCTGCTCGCCGCGTGGACGTTCGCGACGATCGCGACGAACGTGATCGAGCGCGTCATCAAGGGACGGCAGCGCGTGCGGCTCGCGACCGTCGGCATGTGGCTCGCACACGCGGGCGTCGGCGTGTTCGTCGTCGGCGTGACGATGGTGAAGGGCTTTCCCGTCGAACGCGACGCGCGGCTCGCGCCCGGCGAGAGCGTCGATGCGGGCGGATATCGCTTCCGGCTCGACAACGTGCGCGCGATCGACGGACCGAACTATCGCGCGACGCGTGCGACGATCGCGGTGACGCGCGACGGCAAAGCTATCGCGACACTGCATCCGGAGAAACGCGAATTCCTCGCCTCCAACACGCCGACGACCGAAGCCGCCATCGATCGCGGCGTGCTGCGCGATCTGTACGTCGCGCTCGATCAGCCGGCGGGCGGCGGCGCGTGGACCGTGCGTATCCAGATCAAGCCGTTCGTGCGCTGGATCTGGGGCGGCTGCGTGTTGATGGCGCTCGGCGGCCTGCTCGCGGCGGCGGATCGGCGTTACGCAAAGCTGCGCGCGCCGCAGCGAGCCGCCGCCGTTGCGATTGCCGTGGAACCGCCCCGAAGCATCGGCGAGACAGGACGATGAAGCGCTTTCTGATTCCGCTCGCCGTGTTCGGTCTGCTCGTCGCGGTGCTCGCGGCCGGTTTGCGCCACGATCCGCGTCGCCTGCCTTCCGCGCTCATCGGCAAACCCGCGCCGGAGTTCGATCTGCCGCGTCTCGATGCCGCGAACCGGACGATGTCGTCGCATGCGCTGCGCGGACAGGTGTGGATTCTGAACGTGTGGGCGTCGTGGTGCGAAGCGTGCCGCGATGAGCATGCCGTCCTGATGGATTTCGCGGCGAGCGGCGCGGCGCCGGTGTACGGCCTGAACTACCGCGACGAACGCGCGCCCGCGCTGCAATGGCTCGAGACGGCGGGCAATCCGTACGTGACGTCGTTCGTCGATCGCGACGGGCTCACCGGCATCGACTATGGCGTGTACGGCGTGCCGGAGACGTTCGTGATCGATCGCGCGGGCGTCGTGCGCTATCGGCAGGCGGGACCGCTCACGCGCGCGTCGATCGATGGCGTGATTGGTCCGCTCGTCGGCAAGCTGCAAAAGGAGAACGCGCGTGATTAGGCGGCTCGCGTGGATGATCGCTGCGTGCATCGGGTGCGCTCAGGCGCAGCAATCGCCCGATGACGAACGCGCGCGCCATCTCGCGGAGCATTTCCGCTGCGTCGTGTGCCAGAACCAGAGCCTCGCCGATTCGACCGCCGATCTCGCCGCCGATCTGCGCGCGCGCATTCGCGAGCAAGTCGGGCAAGGCGCGAGCGACGAGCAGATTCAGGCGTACATGGTGCGCCGATACGGCGACTTCGTGCTGTATCGGCCGCCCGTGAAGCCCGTCACGTGGGCGCTGTGGTTCGGGCCGTTCGCCGTGCTCGCGGCGGGCGCGGTTGCGATGGCGCTGCATATCCGGCGCGCGCATCAGACCCGAAGAAAAAGGAGCATGAGCCGATGATCCCGTTCTGGCTGATCGTTGCCGCGATGCTCTTCGCCGCGCTCGCATGCGTCGTGCCGCCGCTGTTGCGCGCGCGCGTCGCGAATCAGCGAACGACGCACGCCGCGCTCGCCGGCTTGCTGATCGCGCTCGTGCCGGCGTCCGCGCTGACGCTTTACATGCGTGTCGGCGATCCGGCGGCGCTCGCGATTCAAGCGGCGGCGGGTTCATCGGTGAGCGAACACGCGGACACGCCCCGGTCGATGGAAGCGGCCGTCAGTCTTCTGGCCGCGCGGTTGCGGCGCAATCCCGACGACGCCCAAGGCTGGACGATGCTCGCGCGTTCGTACATGGTGCTGACGCGCGCCGACGATGCCGCGCAGGCGTATCGGCGGGCGGTTGCGCTGAATCCGCGCGATGCCGAATTGCTTGCCGATTACGCCGATGCCATCGCGAGCGCGAACGGCGGCGATCTCAACGACGCGGCGCTGAAGGTCATCCACTCGGCGCTCGCGCTCGACGCGACGCAGCCGAAGGCGCTGGCGCTGGCTGCATCGGCGGCATTCGACCGGCGCGAATACACGCAAGCCATCGGATACTGGGAGCGTTTGAGGCAGGTGCCGGATCTCGCGCCGCAGGTCGCGCAGCAGGCGCAGAAGAATATCGACGAAGTGCGGGCGATCGCGGACGGCACCGGTTCGGCGTCGATCGAAGTCCGCGTGCAGTTGAGCCCTGAGTTCGCGTCGCGCGTCCGTCCAACGGATACGGTCTTCGTCTACGCGCTCGCCGACGATGGCTCACGCATGCCGATCGCGGTCCAGCGCCTGAGCGCGAACCAGCTTCCTGCGACGGTTTATCTCAACGATTCAATGTCGATGACGCCGAACCGCCGCCTCTCGGATTTCGAGCGCATCGACATCGCTGCGCGCGTGTCGGGGTCCGGGAAAGCGCGGCCATCGCCCGGCGATCTGAGCGGATCGAGCGGACGGGTATCGACGAAAGATGCGGGCGTGATTGAACTGACGATCGGCGAAATCGTGCGCTGAAGTCGCGATTCAGCGCGCTTTGGCGACGGACGGTTGAATCGACTTGGCGTTGTCGGCGATTTCGAGGCCCCAATCGCCTTGCTCGTACCAGTCTTCGCCAAGCAACTCGGCCGGATGCTGCGTCCGGCTCGAACCGTTTCCGCAACGCATGGCGTCCGTCGCGCAATAGTGATCGCAGCCCCAGCAATTGCGCTCGGGATGCTTTGGGTTCAGGGGAAAGCGCTTCGACATCGTGCGGTACTCCGTGGATTGCGGCGTGCGAGCCAATCGGCATCAAGCCTAAGATCGGCCCCGTTCCGAGCCAATAGGAACGGGACGATCGGTCACGGCTCGCAGCGAAACACGATGTTTCCGCTTCTCAGCACGCCGCCGGGGACGATTTCGTCGCGCCCGTCAACAGGAGTTCGATCAGATCGCGCACGTTGCGGATCGCTGCGCCGAACGGCAGTTTTTCACGCCCGCGGAAGAACAGTCCATTGCCGACGTCGCCCCGCAATGCCGCGGCAAGCCGCGTATCGATGCAGAAATGCCCGAATTTCTCGATGCCATCGCGCAAGCCGCACGCGCTCAGGCATTCGAGCGCCGACGGACACGTCTGTTTGCGCGCGCCGATTTTCGTTCGAATGCGTTCTTCGTTACGCAGATAGCGCATGAGCCACGGCGTCTTGACGGCGCGCGCGGGCAGGCCGGTCACGCTGATGAACTCGACGATATCTTCGGGCTCCGCCTCGACCAGCACGCGCTTGAACTCCGGATGCGCGTCGCCCTCCTCGGTGACGGCGAACGGCGTGCCGACCTGCACGCCGTTGGCGCCGGCCGTGAGCCACTTGCGCACGGCTTCATGGCTGTTGATGCCGCCCGCGACGATCACCGGCACGTCTTCGCGCTTGAGTCCGAGCGCCGCAAACGATGCATCGAGTTCCTTCAGAACGCGCTCGAAGCCGAAGCGCTCGTCGTTCATATCGGCGACGTCCGCGACGCCGATATGGCCACCCGCGTGTCCGGGATGCTCGATCACGATGGCGTCGGGCAAGCGGCCTTTCTTCATCCATTTCTTGAGGACGAGCGTGACGCCGCGGCTATCGGAGAGAATCGGAATGAGCGCGATATCGCAACCTTGCGTGAGATCGGGCAAGTCGAGCGGCAGGCCCGCGCCCATCACGATGGCATCGGCGCCCTCTTCGCACGCCACGCGCACGTAATCGGCGTGCGCGCTCACGGCTTTCATCACGTTCACGGCGATCATGCCGCGTCCTTGCGACAACTCGCGCGCCGACTTGATCTCGCGCGCGAGCGCGATGAGGTTGGCGCGCTCGAGCGTCGGCCGCGAGTGGTCTTCGCGGCACATGGCGAGCAAGTCTTCGTGATGATGACGCAAGTCGATGCTCGCGATGGTGCCGACCGCGCCTTCTCGCGCGACGCTGCCCGCGAGCCGATGCGCGGAAATGCCGACGCCCATGCCGCCCTGCACGATCGGCAGCAGATTGCGGCCGCGAATCGTGAGCGGCGCGAAAGAATGATCGTGAGAGGTCATGGGCAAATCAGTTTGATGTGAATTCATGGTGTACAGCTTGATGTGATCCGAGCTTCGATGCAGCGCGACGACCGTTCAAACGGCTTCCGTTGCCTGCACCGCATCGTGCCCGACCGCGTATATCGCGACCTGCACGCGGCTCGTGAGATTGAGCTTGCGCAAAATGTTGCGCACGTGGATCTTCACCGTGCTTTCCGCGAGCATCAGCGAGCGCGCGATTTCCTTGTTGCTTGCACCGTGCGACAGTTCGCGCATGATGTCGCGCTCGCGCGTAGTGAGTGGATCGGCGGCGACCGCTGGAGCGGGAACCGGCGCTGCCTTCGGTGCACGCATGCTTGCGATGAGCTTCGCCGTCATGTCGTCCGCGATGACGGGCTGGCCCCCCGCCGCCTTGCGGATCGCGCTTGCGAGCGTCTCCGTTTCGATGCTCTTGAGCAGATAGCCGCACGCGCCATCGCGCAATGCCAATGAAAGTTCGTCGAGATCTTCGGATACGGTCAGCATGACGACCGCCGTTTCCGGTACGTCCTGCACGAGCAACTTGAGCGTTTCGAGGCCGGATAGTCCGGGCATGTTGAGATCGAGCAAAATCACGTCCGGGCGAAATTGCTTGGCGCGCTTGAGACCTTCGAGCCCGTCGGACGCTTCGCCGACGACTTCGAAGTCTGACTGCCGTTGCAGGAGCGCGTGAACGCCTGAGCGAAATAACGCGTGGTCGTCGATCAACAGAATGCGGATGGTCATGACACAACTCGAAGCAGCTCTCGAAGCGAGCGCGCGTGACCATATTCAGACAGCCTGACGCGCCGGGGCGGGCAAGACGAGTTCGACGCGCGCCCCGCATGCTGGCGCTCCGGTCAGCCGCAGAATTGCGCCGAGCCTTTGCGCGCGCTCGCGCATGATATGAAAGCCGACATGCGTCTCGCCAAGGACGGCCATCTCCTTTGGATCGTAGCCCTGACCATCATCTTCGACAAGGAGGCTAAAGTCACGACCATTGACGATCGTCACGAAAACGCGCTGAGCTTCCGCGTGTTTGCGAATGTTCGACAGCGCCTCCTGCAAAATGAAAAGCACTTGCAACTGCTGATCCGGCGGCAAAGGCAAGCCGCCTTCCTCCCGATAATCGAGCGATGGCGCAATGCCCGTTTGCATGCCAAAGCGTTCGACGGATTCGTTTACCGCCCGCCTCAGATCGCCGGTGCCGAGCCTAGTGCGGAAATTCATCAGGAGTTCCCGAACGTCGTCGTAGCTTTCCGCCAATCCGCCCGTAAGCATAGGCACGATTTCGCGGATTTCGTCCATGCGTTCTTCGCGCGTGGCCGCATCCAGAAGATGTACCTGCATCTTCATGAAGTTCAGGCTTTGCGCGATGCTGTCATGCAAGCCCTGCGCAACGAGATTTCGCTCCTCCGACACCGCAAGCTGCCGCGCCAATGCCGCAAGCCGTCGGTTCTTGAGCGCTGTGCCGAAGTGCGTGCCGAGTGTTTCGAGCAAGTGCGCTTCGGTTGCGGGAATAGTCCGCTCGCCGCCGAAGTGCAGCGAGAACGCGCCGAGCTTCTCGCCTTGCGAAACGATGCTGAACGCCGCGACGCTCGCGAAACCCGCGCGTTGGCATGAACGCTGCGCGCATGCGCAGGCGTCTGCGGCGAAGCAACTTTCGTCCTGAAGCAGCGCGGCCGGCAATCCTTCCGAGCCGATCAGACGCACTTGACCATCTTCGGTGAAGAGACGAACCGCCGCGCCGTCGGCGTCGAATTGACGCATGAGGCGTGCAAGAAAGCCTCGGCACAGCGCGTCGACGTCATTCGGCTGATTCACGAACGCCGCCATTTCATAAAGGGCCGTCAGTTCGCGGTTCTGCGCGGCCAGCTCGGCGGTCTTCGCTTCGACCCGGCCCGCAAGGTCGCGATAGAGCGTCTGCAATTCCGCGGCCATGCGATTGAAGCCCGCGGCAAGATGTCCGAACTCGTCCTGCGTTTCGACGGGCAGACGCGCATCGAACTCGCGTGCCTCGATGCGCGCAAGCCCGTCCTGCAAGCGCTGAACGGGCACGACGATCCACAAGAAGAGCAAATAGACGATCGCCGCGGTGCCGATACACGCCATCGCCGCAAGCGCCATCTGCGACGTGCGCAGCCACGCGGTCTTGCGTGCGTTCTCCCGCTCGATCAAGCCGACGAGGTCGTCGGCGCCAGTGACGAAAGTGCGCAATTGCAGCAGATAGCGCGCCACCGCCTGTGGGTCTGCGCTCGCCATGCCCTCGCGAACATCGGGTTCGAGTCGCGAATGCCACGCGTTCGCGACGTGATCGAACTGTCGGCGCACATCGACATCGTCTGGAAGGAAGAGCGGGCGCGCTGGATCGCCTTTACGCAGGCGGTCGAGCGTTGCGTTCATCTGCTCGATCTGCAGTTGCAGCAACGGCGATGGCGCCTTTTCACCCTTCAATAGCGCAATTGCGACTGCGTTTGCGCGCATGCGCAGGCTGCCTGCGTCGTTGATCGCGGCGCCTGCACCCTGCAGTTGCCATGAGAGCCAGAGTGTCCCGCCGATCATCGCGAGCACGAGAACCAGCGACACCATCGACAGCGTGACGATGCGTGTGGTCAGACGTTCGCGAAACGACGACAGGAACATGCTTCTCGATCAAGGGAATCAGCGGCTGCGGACCAATTGCCAGGCCCGCCCAAGATAGCCGAGCGAAGCGAAGCCGCTCCACACATGCACGAGACGCGTGAACGGGAATATCACGAAGAGACTCATGCCCATGAACAAATGTATACGGAAGAGCAGCGGCGCATCTGCGACATAGTGCGCGGCATCGGCTCTGAACGTGAAGATGTGCTGGGCCCAGGTCATGAGCCGCACCATCATCGAGCCGTCCATGTGACCGGCCGATACGCCAATCGTCGATAGACCCAGGAGCAGCGTGATCAAGATCCACAGCAACAACACGCGGTCGCCGACTTTCGTCACGGCGGACAGGCGCGCGCTCGTCAAGCGTCGATGCAGCAAGATCAGCAATCCTGCGAGGCATAACGTGCCCATTACACCCCCAGCGATCATTGCGAATACCTGCTTGACGCTATGCTGGACGCCGAGCGCGTCCCATACGGCGACCGGCGTGAGCAGGCCGACGAGATGCCCGAAGAACAGCCCGAGAATCCCGACGTGAAACAAGATGTTGCCAAGTCTGAGATTGCCGCGATCGACGAGTTGGGTGCTATCCGCCTTCCACGAATATTGCTCGCGTTCGAAACGCACGAAGCTGCCGAAGAGAAAGATGCTGGCGGCGATATACGGATAGATACCGAAAACGAAGGAGTTGAGCATGTTCATCGTGCGTCCTTTGCGGCAAGAGCGGCCGCGCCGGCAGTCATTGCGCCGCGCGGATGAAAGCGAATGGTCTGCGTATCCTGGCGCATGTGCGGTGCGAGCAGAGGCTCGACCCCGTCCGCGCCCGGACCGAAGGTTTCGAGCATTTCGTCCATGTCGCGCACGGGCGGCTGCGCGAGCGGACGCGGGTCGACCGTCGCGAGCTCGCGCAACACCGCGAAAACCGTGGCATACGGGCTCTCATTGCGCGCGAGACGTTCACCGATGGCATCGAGCACATGAATGGCGTCATTGAGCAGCGACTGCGCGCGGGCCGGCTCGATCGCGCCCAGCGCTTCGAGAAAAAGCGGCACGTAGTCGGGCAATTCGTTCGATTCGATATCGAGGCCGAGACCGCGATACTCGTCGAGCAGATCGACCATCGCCTGACCGCGATCGCGGCTTTCGCCATGAACGTGTTCGAACAGATGCAGCGAATGCGACGGATTGCGGTCGAACGTGGCCACGTATGTAAGTTGCACTTCGATCAGCGGACGCTTCAGCGACGCGATGAGCGGTGCAAGGCGCGTTTGGGCCTGCGGCCAGTCGTGCAACGCGGCTTCGATTTCTGGCAGCGCGTCAAGAAGCGCGGGCTCGGGATAATCGAGCAGCGCGGAAAGTATGGAATAGAGCGACATGTGTGATCCTCGGTCAGCCTTCCTGCAGTGCCTTCTTGCGCGACTTCGGCAACGCCGCGTAGCTTACTTCGCCGTGCGTTCGCGATCCGAAAAGCGATCCGTCCGATACCCCCGATGATCCGCAATTGCCGAACGAGAAACCGCAACTGCCCTTTTCGTCAAAGCTGTCCTGCGCCATTTCCTTGTGCGACGACGGCACGACGAAACGGTCTTCGTAGTTGGCGATCGCCATCAATTGATACATCTCTTCCACTTGCGACGCGGTGAGGCCGACATCGTTCAGCACGGCGTCATCGTTCACGTTGTTCACGTTCTGCGCACGCTTGAACGCGCGCATCGCGAGCATGCGGTTCAGCGCGGAGACGATCGGCGCCTCATCGCCGGCGGTGAGCAGGTTCGCGAGATAGCGCATGGGAATGCGCAAGCTCTTCACGTCCGGAATCACGCCGTTCATGCCCATGTGACCGGCATCCGCGGCCGACTGGATCGGCGAGAGCGGCGGCACGTACCAGACCATAGGCAGCGTGCGGTATTCCGGATGCAACGGGAACGCGACCTTCCACTCGCACGCCATGCGATACACCGGCGAGCGCTTCGCCGCGTCGAGCCAGCTTTGCGCGATGCCCTGACGGAGCGCTTCCGCCTGAACTTGCGGGTCGTGCGGATCGAGGAACAGATCGAGTTGCGACTGATAGAGATCCGTCGTCGCTTCGACCGACGCAGCCTCGGCAATGCGGTCCGCGTCGTACAGCATCACGCCGAGATAGCGGATACGGCCTACGCAGGTTTCCGAGCACACCGTCGGCTCACCCGCTTCGATACGCGGATAACAGAACACGCACTTCTCGGCCTTGCCCGACTTCCAGTTGAAATACATCTTCTTGTACGGGCAACCGGACACGCACATGCGCCAGCCGCGGCACTTGTCCTGATCGACGAGCACGATGCCATCGTCTTCTCGCTTGTACACCGAGCCCGACGGGCACGACGCCACGCATGCCGGATTCAGGCAGTGCTCGCACAGTCGCGGCAGATACATCATGAAGGTGTTCTCGAATGTCGAGTACATCTCCTTCTGCACGTTTTCGAAGAGCGCGTCGCGTCCGCGCGAATCGAATTCGCCGCCGAGATCGTCTTCCCAGTTCGGACCCCAATGGATCTTGTCCATCTTCCTGCCCGTGATCGCGGACACCGGGCGCGCCGTGGGCGGCGTTTCCGAAAGCGGCGCGTTCTGCAGGCGCTCGTAGTCGTATGTGAACGGCTCGTAGTAGTCGTCGATGGCAGGCAGATTCGGATTCGCGAAAAGGTTCGCGAGCACTTTCAGCTTGGGCCCTTGGCGCGGCTCGATGCGTCCGTCGCTTTTGCGAATCCAGCCGCCGTTCCACTTCTCCTGGTTCTCCCACTGCTTCGGATAGCCGATGCCCGGCTTCGTCTCGACGTTGTTGAACCACGCGTACTCGACGCCATCGCGCGATGTCCACACGTTCTTGCACGTCACCGAACACGTATGGCAGCCGATGCACTTGTCCAGATTCAGGACCATCGCCACCTGGGCGCGGATCTTCATGATGCTGCTCCTTCCTTCAGCGGGCCTTCGAGCCAGTCGACTTTCTTCATCTTGCGCACGATCACGTATTCGTCGCGGTTGCTGCCCACGGTGCCGTAATAGTTGAAACCGTAAGCCTGCTGCGCATATCCGCCGATCATGTGCGTCGGCTTGAGCACTGTGCGCGTGACCGAGTTATGGATACCGCCGCGCATGCCGCTCGTCTCCG
Organism: Caballeronia sp. ATUFL_F1_KS4A; assembly: GCF_023630905.1. Classification (NCBI taxonomy): domain Bacteria; kingdom Pseudomonadati; phylum Pseudomonadota; class Betaproteobacteria; order Burkholderiales; family Burkholderiaceae; genus Caballeronia; species Caballeronia sp. ATUFL_F1_KS4A. The sequence continues at coordinate 127,114 of NZ_JALQEB010000035.1, forward strand.
CGCCCGGCACATTGATGATCTTTTCCTGCGCGTGATACATGAGGCACATTCCGCGCGGCACCCGCTGACTGACGACGACGCGCGCCGTCAGCGTGCCGTTCACGTTGAACACTTCGACCCAGTCGTTGTCCCTGAGACCGGCTTCCTTTGCTTCCGCTTCCGAGACCCACACATGCGGGCCACCGCGCGACAGCGTGAGCATGCGCAGGTTGTCCGTGTACGTCGAGTGAATGCCCCATTTCTGGTGCGGCGTGATCCAGTTCAGCACCAGTTCGTGCTCGCCGTTAGGCTTTGCACCGAGCATCGGCGCAATGGTTTTCGTGTCGATCGCGGGCTTGTAGACGCACGAGCCCTCGCCGAAATCGAGCATCCAGCGGTGATCCTGATAGAACTGCTGACGCCCCGTGAGCGTGCGCCATGGAATCAGTTCGTGAACGTTCGTGTAGCCCGCGTTGTAGCTGACTTCTTCCGACTCGAGCCCGGACCATGTGGGCGCGGAAATGATCTTGCGCGGTTGCGCCTGAACGTCGCGGAAACGGATCTTGTCGTGCTCGCGACCGAGCGCGAGGTGCGAATGATCGCGTCCCGTGATCTTCGAGAGCGCTTCCCACGCCTTCACCGCGACGTGGCCGTTCGTTTCAGGCGCAAACGTGAGAATCATCTCGGCGGCGTCGATGGCCGTCTCAAGACGCGGACGTCCCTTGCTCTGACCGGATAGATTCCCGAGCTCTTCGACTTCGTACGCCGTATTCCAGTTGATGCCCTTGCCGCCGTTCCCTAGTTTCTCCAGCAGCGGACCGACCGACGTGAACTTCTCGTAGATCGCGGTGTAGTCGCGCTCGACGACCGTCATCGAGGGCGCGGTCTTGCCCGGGATCAGGTCACATTCGCCGCGACGCCAGTCCTTCGGCTCGAACGCCTGGCCAAGTTCGCCCGGCGTGTCGTGCATGAGCGGCGTGCAGACGAGGTCCGTGCGCGTGCCGAGATGCTTTCCGCCGATTTCCGCAAACTTCTTCGCGATGGTCTTATAAATTTCCCAGTCGCTCTTGCTTTGCCATAACGGTTGCACCGCTTCTGACAACGGATGGATGAACGGATGCATGTCCGACGTGTTGAGGTCGTTCTTCTCATAGAACGTCGCGCTCGGCAGCACGATGTCGCCATAGAGGCAAGTCGTGCTCATACGGAAATCGAGCACGGTCAGCAGATCGAGTTTGCCTTCCGCCGCGTCGCGCACGTTCACTTCGCCGGGTTTGATCGCGTCGGCCTCATCGCCGAAGAGCGCGTTCTGCGTGCCGAGAAGATACTTCAGGAAGTATTCGTGTCCCTTGCCGGAGCTGCCCAGAATATTCGACCGCCACACGAACATGTTGCGCGGGAAGTTCGCCGGATTGTCGGGGTCGTCGCATGCGAAATCGAGCTTGCCCGACTTGAGTTGCTCCACCGTGTATTCAATCGGATCGCGACCCGCGCGCTTCGCGGCGTCGACGATATCGAGCGGATTCGCACCGAGTTGCGGCGCCGAGGGCAACCAGCCCATGCGCTCGGACTTCGCGTTCATGTCAAGCATCGAGAGATTCTCGTAACGCGACTTGTCGGCGGTCGGCCCGAGAATTTCGTCGACGGCGACTTTCTCGTGACGCCATTGGCTCGTATGGTTATAGAAGAACGACGTGCCGTTCATCTGGCGCGGCGGACGGGACCAGTCGAGTGCGAACGCGAGCGGCGCCCAGCCGAATTGCGGACGGAGCTTTTCCTGGCCGACGTAATGCGCCCAGCCGCCACCGCTCTTGCCGACACAGCCGCACATCATCAGAAGGTTGATGATGCCGCGATAAATCATGTCGTTGTGATACCAGTGATTCAGCGCTGCGCCGACGATCACCATGCTCTTGCCTTGCGTACGGTCCGCATTGTCGGCGAACTCACGCGCCACCTGGATCACGAGATGGCGTGGCACGGTCGTGTGCTTTTCCTGCCATGCGGGCGTGTACGGGGTGTCGTCGTCATAGGACGTCGCGACGTTCGCGCCACCGAGGCCCTGATCCACGCCGTAGTTCGCCATCTGCAAGTCGTACACGGTCGCAACGCGCGCGCCCGTGCCGTCTGCGAGCGTGATGCGCTTCACCGGCACGCGACGCGCGAGCAGTGCGTCATGCTCCGCGCCAAAGTATGGGAAGCTCACCTCTGCAATCTCGTCATGAGCGTCGATCAGCGACAGGCACGGATCGATGTCGCGACCCGAACCGCCGTCCTTCTGTTCGAGGTTCCAGCGGCCGACTTTCGCGCCGTCGTTGTGATTCGCCTCGCCCCAGCGGAACCCGATCGTGCCGTTCGGCGCGACGATCTTGCCGCTCGTCTCGTCGATGACGAGCGTCTTCCATTGCGGATTGTTCGCTTCGTCGAGATCGTTCTGCAGTTGCGATGCGCGCAGGAAATGATCGGGCACGAGCGTGCCTTCGTGTTCGCGCAGCACGACGAGCATCGGCATGTCGGTATAGCGCTTCACGTAGTCACGGAAGTACGCTGACTTGCCGCTCGCGTGGAATTCCTTCAGCACGACGTGGCCCATCGCCATGGCGAGCGCGGCGTCCGTGCCCTGCTTCGGCGCGAGCCAGATGTCGCCGAACTTCACCATTTCGCCGTAATCCGACGACACCGCGACCGTCTTCGTGCCCTTGTAGCGCACTTCGGTGTAGAAGTGCGCGTCGGGCGTGCGCGTCTGCGGCACGTTCGAGCCCCAAACCATCAGGTACGTGGAGTTGTACCAGTCGGCGGATTCGGGCACGTCGGTCTGCTCGCCCCAGATTTGCGGCGATGCGGGCGGCAGATCACAGTACCAGTCGTAGAACGACAGGCATGCGCCGCCGATCAGGCTCAGATAGCGCGCGCCGGCCGCATAGGAAACCATCGACATCGCTGGAATCGGCGAGAAACCGATCACGCGGTCAGGCCCGTACTTGCCAATGGTGTACGCATTCGCCGCCGCGATGATCTCGCTCGCGGTGTCCCAGTCGGCGCGCACGAAACCGCCGAGGCCGCGCACGCTCTTGTAGCGCTTTGCCTTCACGGGGTCTTCGCAAATGGACGCCCACGCCGCGACCGGATCGAGCGTCTTGCGCGCTTCGCGCCACATTTCGATGAGACGGCCGCGAACCATCGGATGCTTCACGCGCTGCGCGGAATACACGTACCAGCTATACGACGCGCCGCGCGGACACCCGCGCGGTTCGTGATTCGGCAAATCGGGGCGCGTGCGCGGATAATCCGTCTGCTGCGTTTCCCACGTGATCAGGCCGTTCTTCACGTAGACCTTCCACGAGCACGAGCCCGTGCAGTTCACGCCATGCGTGGAGCGCACGATCTTGTCGTGCTGCCAGCGGCTGCGATAGCCGTTTTCCCATTTGCGGTCTTCGTTCACGACCGCGCCATGTCCATTCGAGAACGTGGACTTGATGCGCGACATGAACTTCAGCCGATCCAGAAAGTGACTCATCCGTTTCTCCGGGCGTGGCGGCCATGCGCCGCCATGAATACGTTGATTCGAGTGTAGGGACGCGATCGCCGCGCGCCCATTCCCCGAAAGGAGGCGTCGACGCGCATCAGACGGACTAGTGCGCGTACTCCTTTCGGACTAGGTCTATCTCCGCGCACGCGGACGAACTTGAGGCCCGACTACGCGCACCGCGTGCCGGAGGGTTCAGCAAGGCATGTCCGCATTGCGGCGTGCATAGCAGAACCACGTCACCGCCGCGCACAGCGCATAGAAGGCGATGAAGCACCAGAGCGCGGTGTCGGGCGAGCCGGTCATGCTCATCGACGTGCCAAAGCTGCGCGGAATGAAGAAGCCGCCGTACGCGCCGATTGCACCGGCAAAGCCGAGCACCGCCGCCGATTCTTTTCCCGCTTCGTGCAGCGCCTGCTTTTTCGCCGAGTCGGATTCGCCTTCGGCTTCGCGCTGCTTCTGCGTCAGAAAGATCACGGGGATCATGCGGAAGGTCGAGCCGTTGCCGATGCCCGTCAGCGCGAACAGTGCGATGAACATCGCGAGGAAGCCGGCGAAGTTGCCGCTCGCGCCGTCGTGCGGCAGAAACGCCATCACGCCGAACACCGCCGCGATCATCGCGATGAAGGTCCACAGCGTCACGCGCGCGCCGCCGAGGCGATCCGAGATCCAGCCGCCGACCGGCCGCGTGAGCGCGCCAGCGAGCGGCCCGAGGAACGCGTAAGCAGTGGGATTGACCGATGGGAACTCAGCCTTCGTCAGCAACGCGAGGCCCGCCGAAAAGCCGATGAACGAACCGAACGTGCCGATGTACAACAGGCACATGAGCCAGTTGTGCTTGCGCCGGAATATGACGGCCTGTTCGGCGAACGAGGCTTTTGCATCGGCGATGTCGTTCATCCCGAACCAGGCCGCGAGCGCCGAGATGACGATGAACGGCACCCAGATGAAGCCCGCATTCTGCAGCCAGATGCTGTGCTCGACGCCGTTCACGTCGTAGGACTGGCCTGCGCCCGCGAATGCGCCGAACACGCTCGCCGAGATCACGAGCGGCGTCACGAACTGAACGATCGACACGCCCAGATTGCCGATGCCCGCGTTCATGCCCGTCGCGAAACCCTTCTTCGCCTTCGGGAAAAAGAAGCTGATGTTCGCCATCGACGAACTGAAATTCGCGCCGCCGAGGCCGCACAGCAACGCCAGAACGAGCAGCGTCGGATAGCCCGTCGACGGATCGCGCAGCGCCAAGCCCATGCCGAGCGCTGGAATCAGAAGACTCGCGGTGGAGAACGCTGTAAAGCGGCGTCCGCCGAATATCGGCACGAGAAACGAGTAGAAGATGCGCAGCGTCGCGCCAGAAAGCGGAGGCAACGCGGTGAGCCAGAACAACTGGTCCTTCGTGAAGTGAAAACCACCCTTATCGAGATTGACAACGACGACGCTCCATAGCGACCACACGGCGAACGCCAGCGCGAGCGCGGGAATCGAGATCCAGAGGTTGCGGCGGGCGACCGATTCGCCCGTTGCGCGCCAGAAGGCGGCGTTCTCGGGATCCCAGCGAGTGAGCAGATAGCGTGAAGACATGGTTAGTGCTTGGGTTGAAACGTGAAGTGCATGCAGATGAGACTGACCGCGGTCGCGCCGAACATCAGCATGAAACAGGTGGTACGCACGCCGGTGAGGTCGACGAGCAAACCAAAGAGAATCGGCAACAGGAAGCCGGCAAGTCCGCCCGCGAGGCCGACGATGCCCGACACGGCGCCGATGTTCGTCGAGAACTCGTCCGACACGAACTTGAACACCGACGCCTTGCCGACCGCCATCGCAACGCCGACGACAAACATGAGCACCGTATAGGCGACCGGTCCCATTTCGATGTGGAACGTGCGCGGGCCGTCTTTCGCGTGGACGACGAAATCCGTCACCGGATAGCTCAGCAGGAAGAAGCACGCGAGCGCGACCCACATGACGATCCAGGTCGTGCGGTACGCGCCGAAGCGGTCCGACATCCAGCCGCCGAGCGCGCGCAGCACGCCGCCCGGCAACGAGAAGCAAGCGGCGAGAAACGCGGCCTGTTCGATGCCGAAGCCGTACTGATTCACGTAGTACTGCGGCATCCACAATGCGAGGCCGACGTAGCCGCCGAACACGACCGAGTAGTACTGCGCGTAACGGAGCACGCGCCGGTCTTTCAGCACGGTCATCTGCGCGGCGAAACTCTGCGTGCCGGCGCTGCGATGCGCGGGATTGGACGCCGACACGAACCAGAAGACGATCGCGGTGAAGAGCATCGCGACGGAATAGACCTTCGGCACGATCGTCCATGTGCCCGCCGCGAGAATCAGCACGGGCGCGACGAACTTGGTCAGCGCCGCACCCGAATTGCCCGCGCCGAAGATGCCCATCGCGAGGCCTTGACGCGACTTCGGGAACCAGCGCGCGACATACGGCGTGCCGACTGAAAACGACGCGCCCGCGACGCCGACGAACAAGCCGAGCACGAGGAATTGCCACAGTTCCGTGGCATAGCCGATCAGCCAGATTGGCGCGATAGTGACTGCCATCGTGCAGAAAAAGACGATACGGCCGCCGAAACGGTCGGTCCAGATGCCGAGCGGCACGCGCAGCAACGAACCCGTGAGCACCGGCGTCGCGGCGATGAGGCCGAACTCGGTATCGGTGAGATGAAGCTGCTTTTTGAGAGGGATGCCGAGAATGGCGAAGACCATCCAGATGGCGAAGCAGATCGTGAATGCGAAGGTGCTTGCGCCGAGCACGCGCCAGGCGCGCGTGTCGGTCGATGCTTTTGTAGCGAGGGTTGAGTCGACGACGCTCATCGTCCTTTCCTTGTCGTTGTAACTTTCCCGACAAGGGTAAGGAGCGTCGCGCGAGACGCCTATCCGCCGTGCGGATGCGGCGGCGCTGTGCCGCTAGCTCATGCGGCGTAGTCCGGACGGAGTAGTGCCTGTCGCGTCACGCGTTCTGCGATGCCAGCGCGATGCAACTCGCCGGATCGATCGAAAAACGGATGGTCCCCCGGACCGGCGTTTTGTGCGATGGATGCACACGCGCGAGCACGATCTCTCCGCCGATCATGAAATCGGTCGTGCCGAAGCTCGAAACGCATCCTGTCGCGTAGCTTTGCGTCGAGGTTCGAGAGCGGTTCGAACACCATGCCGGACTTGCGGCGATTCGGCGGCACAAAGGTCTCGTCGCGCGCCGAGAAAACGGTCACGCCGTTCACCGAAATCGATCCGCCGACCGGACGTTCCAGCCCGGCAATGGAGCGCAGCGTCGTCTTGCCGCAACCGCTCGGGCCGAGCCGCGTGGAACGCGATATGGCTGCTTTCATCGCGTCGAATGTCAGTTCCAAGCGTGGCGCCCGGCGAGCGCGCCTTTTTTTTCCACCGCATCGTCAAAGAGTGTCAACCGACGGTGTAACGGTCAACGCCGGACGCAAAACACCGTTATCCGCAATGACGAATTGCCGCTTCGCCTCGTGCAATTTGAGATAGAGCGATGTTCAGCAGATTCGAACTCGCTGCTTCCGCCGCCGCTGGCTTTTGCCGGCGTCGCATCCGCCAAACAATCCGATCAACACCACCAGCGCGGCATGGCAAAAGTGCGCCACTTCGCCTCTTTGCCGGCACCGAAGCTCAAAGAAGTCCAAATGATTAGCTCTGTCCAATCGCGCCGCCTGTCGTGCGCAGCATGTCTTGCCGTCGTCTTCAGCTTCGTTCTTGGCGGATGCGCCAGTCGAACGCTCGAGCAGACCGCGACCAAGCCAGCTTCGCAAACCGACGCTGCCGCTGCCCCGGCGGCACCTGCCGGCTTCTACCGCGTCACAGGCGCGGACACCCTCGCTTCGATCGCAGCCGCCTACGGTCGCGACCCGAACGCGATCGCCGCCTGGAACGGGCTTTCCGCCAGCACTCCACTGACGAACGGCCAACTGCTGCGGGTCGGTCCGCCATCGGCATCGGTTGCCGGCTCGGACGATTCCACGCAGCGGAGTGTGACCGCAACACGCTGCCGATCCGATTCCTTGTCCTGGCCGATAAAGGGCCCAATCCTGAAGCGCTTCGGCGTGGACGGGGTCCGGGGCGTTGTCATCGGTGGCGCAGCGGGAGACACGATCCGTGCGGCGAAAGGAGGACGCGTGGTGTATGCGGGTAACGAGATCGCGGGCTACGGCAGCCTCGTAATACTGAAACATGACAGTCGCTACCTGACTGCCTATGGCCATATCCAAAACGTTCTGACCAAGGAAGGGGCCGACGTAACGAAGGGGCAAGCCATCGCGACGATGGGCGCTCAAACGAATGGTCAGCCATCGCTGCTTTTCGAGGTGAGACGGGATCGTCAGCCAGTCGATCCCCTCCCCTACCTTTCCGACTGCGCTTCGTGATCCGTCGAACGTCAGGTCAGGTTACTTGCTCTCGAACAAAGCGATATGCACCGAATGAACATGCTTCAGCCGCGCATCCTCAGCGCCTTCGCCTGCATCCTGTTGATCGCCGGATGTGCAGCCTCTCTGTCGGAGCTAGGCAATGAGGGCGCTTCGACAAACCAACCGGCGAGCGCGTCGAGCCTGCCGGTTCAATCCGCAAACGACGATTGCGTTTCGACCGAAATCACTTCATCCGACCGGCCGGACGAGACACCGACCGCGCGCGCGTACCATCAAGCCGGGATTGCATCCTGGTACGGGCGAACGTTTCACGGTCGACGCACCGCCAGCGGCGAGCGCTTCGACATGTATGCCATGACAGCGGCACATCGCACGCTACCGCTCGGATCGTGGATCCGCGTCACGCTTCCGGGAGGGAGCCCGTCCGTCCTCGTCCGAATCAACGATCGCGGTCCGGTTTCACGCAACAGAATCATCGATCTGTCATACGGGGCAGCCGCTGCGCTGGGCATTGTCCGGCGTGGTTCGGCCCAAGTCGAACTATCGACCGATTCCGGTTTCCATACTCCGTCGTAGACTGCCGCTCCCATGTCTCGACTCTCACACAAGCGGGCAGCGTCCCCCCGCCTCCCGCTCACCAAGGCAATGCTCCTGCCATTGCCGCCTATGCACCGCAACTCATGACGCGCCGGTCCTGCATCTTCCTGTTCGTGCTGACCTACCTTCTGGGTTGCGTCCTGGCCGCGATGGACACCAAGGGGAGTCCGATCGACGTGATGCAGGCGACCATGTCCGCATGGAGCGCTTCGAACCGCGAAGCCGTTGCCGATGCGAGCCAGCGACGGCGCGATGAAATCGAGCGATCGAATGCCATTCGGGAATCCCGGCCTCTCGCCGGGCTTTAGCGAGAAGAACCGAAGAAGGCGCCTGGGCCGTGGCTTCACCCGGGCACGCGGCTCGGCTTCACCACGTGAGACGATCGAACCCGGCGAAGTTATCGCGGCGATCCATCGCGCGCGGCTCGAACACGCTTTGACGTCGCTTTATCACACTCGCAATTCCATCCCTTCGTTGTAGACTCGCCTGCTCCTTTCGGAGTAGGCAAAAAGTTCCGCCTTCGCGCGACACTCCGTCGCATCAACTTGATCTGAAACAAAATTTCAACCATTCGCGTCATCGCGAAAAATCGCGCGTGGCATGATCTTGACGCGGCGCAAAGCCGTGCAACGGCGTTCTTCCCGGGACGCTTCGATCATCGAAACCAGCGAATGCAATGAATGAAAATACCCAACGTTTAGCAGTGCCATTGTTATCGGGGTTGATAGCCAGTCTTTGTCTTTCGGGATGCAAGCTGGAGGTGTTGGACTCGAAAGGCGTGATTGGCGCAGCGGAATCGTCGCTGATCGCCACCGCGACTTACGCCATGCTTCTCGTCGTAGTCCCGGTGATCCTGCTCACCCTGTTCATCGCATGGCGCTATCGCGCGTCCAACACGAAGGCCACGTATGCGCCGAAATGGGCGCATTCCACGGCCATCGAAGTCGTGGTCTGGGCGATTCCCGCAGCCATCATCCTGTACCTCGGCATCCTCACGTGGAAAACCACGCACGAGCTCGATCCGTACAAGCCGCTGCAATCCGAAGTCAAGCCGATCAACGTCGAAGTCGTGGCGCTCGACTGGAAGTGGCTGTTCATCTATCCGGATCTTGGCGTCGCGTCGGTGAACCAGCTCGCGTTCCCGGTCGGCACGCCGGTGAACTTCCGCATCACGTCCGATTCGGTGATGAATTCGTTCTTCATCCCGCAACTCGGCAGCCAGATCTACGCGATGGCGGGCATGCAGACGAAGCTGCACCTGATGGCCGATCACGCAGGCGACTACGCAGGCATCTCGGCGAACTACAGCGGCAAGGGCTTCTCCGACATGAAGTTCCGTGCACTGGCCATGTCCAACAAAGACTTCGACGCGTGGCTGAAGCAGGTCAAGAACGCGCCCGAGAATCTGAGCATGGACGTCTACGCCGGCGTCGCGCGTCCGAGCGAAAAGGTCGCGGTGCGCTACTTCTCGACCGTCGATCCGAAGCTCTTCAACAACATCGTCGCGAAGTACAACTACGGCAACTCGGTCGTAGGCGCAAATTGTGTAACCAAGGGGTAAGCCATGTTCGGCAAACTAACGCTTGAGGCGATCCCGTACCACGAGCCAATCATCATGGGGGCGACCGTCTTCATGGCGGTCCTCGCGCTCGGTACGGTCGGCCTTATCACTAAACTCGGCAAATGGGGCTGGCTCTGGCGCGAGTATCTGACTTCGGTCGATCACAAGCGCATCGGCGTCATGTATCTGGTCGTCGCCGGGCTGATGCTCGTGCGCGGCTTCGCCGACGCCGTCATGATGCGCGTGCAACAGGCCATCGCGCTCGATGGGCCCGGCTATCTGCCGCCGCATCACTTCGACCAGATCTTCACGGCCCACGGCACGATCATGATCTTCTTCATGGCCATGGCGCTGCTGGTCGCGTTCTTCAACCTCGTCGTGCCCCTGCAGATCGGCGCGCGTGACGTGGCGTTCCCGTTCATCAACTCGCTGTCGTTCTGGATGACGGCCGTCGCCGCCATTCTGATCAACCTGTCGCTGTTCATCGGCGAGTTCTCGACGACGGGCTGGCTCGCGTATCCGCCGCTCTCCGAGACGCAGTTCAATCCGGGCGTCGGGGTCGACTACTATATCTGGGCGTTGCAGTTGTCCGGCGTCGGCACGCTGCTCACCGCGGTGAACTTCTTCGTGACGATCGTGAAGATGCGCGCGCCCGGCATGACGTGGATGAAGATGCCGGTCTTCACGTGGACGGCGTTCTGCTCGAACGTGCTGATCATGGCGACGTTCCCGATCCTGACCGTCGCGCTCGCGCTGCTTGCGCTGGACCGTTACCTCGGCATGCACTTCTTCACGAACGACGGCGGCGGCAACCCGATGGTCTACCTGAACCTGATCTGGGCCTGGGGTCATCCTGAGGTCTACATCCTGGTTCTGCCCGCCTTCGGCATTTACTCGGAAGTGGTCGCGACGTTCTCGAAAAAGCCGTTGTTCGGCTACAAGACGATGGTCTGGGCCACGTGCTGCATCATGGTGCTGTCGTTCCTCGTGTGGCTGCACCACTTCTTCACGATGGGCTCGGGCGCTAACGTCAATGCCTTCTTCGGCATTATGACGATGGTCATTTCCATCCCGACCGGCGTGAAGATCTTCAACTGGCTCTTCACGATGTACCGAGGCCGCGTGCAGATGACTTCGCAAATCCTCTGGACCATCGGCTTCGTCATCACCTTCACGCTGGGCGGCATGACGGGCGTGATGCTCGCGATTCCCGGCGCGGACTTCGTGCTTCACAACAGCCTGTTCCTGATCGCGCACTTCCATAACGCGATCATCGGCGGCGTGGTGTTCGGTTACTTCGCCGGCATTTCGTACTGGTGGCCGAAGGTGTTCGGCTTCAAGCTCGATGAAAAGCTCGGCAAGAGTGCGTTCGTGTGCTGGTTCGTGGGCTTCTTCGTCGCGTTCGTGCCGATCTACATCCTCGGCTTCATGGGTGCGACGCGCCGCCTGAATCACTACGACGACCCGTCGTGGCAGCCGTTCTTCATCGCCGCTGCCGTGGGCGTGGGCATCATCGCGCTGGGTGTCGTGTTCCAGGTCGCGCAGATCGTGGTCAGTATCATCCGCCGCAATCAGCCTGCGTATCGCGATGTCACCGGCGATCCGTGGGGTGCGCGCACGCTCGAGTGGTCCATCAGCTCGCCGCCGCCGGTCTATAACTTCGCGAATATTCCCGCTGTGCGCGAACTCGACGACTTCGCCGATGCCAAGGAACACGGCCGCATCGATACGCGTCCGTACCGCGACATCCACATGCCGTCGAATACGAGCGCGGGTCTGGTCATCGGCCTGTTCGCGCTGGCCTTCGGTTTCGCGGCTATCTGGCACATCTGGTGGCTCGCGGCTGCAAGCATGGTCGGCATCTTCGCGACGGCTATCGGTTACAGCTTCCGCGATAACGCCGGCTTCATCATCCCGGCCGCGACCGTGAAGTCGACCGAAGAGCGCAATCGTCCGCCGAAGACGCCTGCGAAGGCCGGCTCGGCTCGCGAACTCGAACTGGAGGCAATGTAATGTCGCAATCGACGCTATCCGCGCAACACGCGCATGGCCATGAGCACGAGCACCAGTCGCATTCGGTGTTCGGCTTCTGGGCCTATCTGATGACCGACTGCGTGCTGTTCGCGTCGCTCTTTGCAACCTTCGCGATGTTCGCGATGCAGACCGCAGGCGGCCCGACGCCCAAGGATCTCTTCAACCTGAAGGACGTCGCGTACGAAACGGGCCTGCTTCTCACGAGCAGCCTGACCTTCGGTCTCGCGATGATCTCGGCGACGCGCCGCAAGTCGGGCGCGGTGCTCGCGTGGCTGTTCGTCACGTTCCTGCTGGGTGCGGGCTTCCTCTTTCTGGAAATGCAGGAGTTCGCGCATCTGATCGCTGAAGGCGCGGGTCCGCAACGCAGCGCGTTCTGGTCGGCGTTCTTCACGCTCGTCGGCACGCACGGTTTGCACGTGTCCATCGGCATGATCTGGCTGGTCGTGTTGGCCGTGCAGATCGCACGCAATCCGCAAATGAACGAACGCGAATTGCGCCGTCTCGCTTGCCTGAGCCTTTTCTGGCACTTCCTCGACATCGTCTGGATTTGCGTGTTTTCCTTCGTCTACCTTGGGAGCGTCGTCTGATGGCACATGCTCATACCGAAACAAGCGATTTCCCGCACGTCACCGTGCGCGGTTATCTCATCGGCTTCGTGCTGGCTGTCGTGCTAACTGTGGCGTCGTTCTGGGCCGCGACCTCGGGCGCGTTCAAGGGCGAAAGCGCGATCGTCGCGCTCGCCGTGCTGGCCGCGGTGCAGGTGATCGTGCATGTGGTGTTCTTCCTGCACGTCAACTCGTCGAAGGGACAGCGCTGGCATGCGATCTCGTTTGCCTACACCATTCTCATGTCGCTGATTCTTATCGTCGGCACGGTTTGGGTGATGCATAACGTGCACATGCTGATGATGGCGCGCTAATCGCTCGGCTTCATCGCGTGATCTAAGGCGGACCTGCCGGTCCGCCTTTTTTTTCGTCCGTCGAAAAGGCGGTATCTGCACGAATTCATCATCCGTTGAAGAATCTTGACAATTCGCGGAACGAGGAAGAATATCTGTCCATAATTTGATTCACGAATCCACAATATGGACAAGGAGACGCGATGACCGCGCCAAAACCCGCGGCGGATGTCATGACGCCGTATCAACTTCCCTTCCCTAAAGAAGCGCAAAAGGAAATCGTCGTGCCGAGCGCGATTCCTGCCGACGAGCGCGAATGGGTGCCGCAGGCCGAAAACGTCTGGTTCCGTCCGCTGTGTCTGAACGTGTCGACCGGCTACTGGATGAACCTCCTGCGCGTGCGCAAATCCGGCGTGCTGTCGCGTCATCGTCATCCGCAGGCGGTCCACGGCATGGTGCTCAAAGGCCGCTGGCGCTATCTCGAACATGACTGGGAAGCGACCGAAGGCAGCTATGTCTTCGAGCCGCCCGGCGAAACGCACACGCTCTATGTTCCCGAAGACGTCGAGGAAATGATCACGTACTTCCAGGTGAACGGCGTGATGTTCTATTGCGACCCGTACGGCAACTACACCGGCTACGAAGACGTCTTCACCAAAGTCGACATGTGCCGCAAGCATTACGAATCGGTCGGACTCGGTGCCGACTTCGTCGATCAATTCATTCGCTAGCATCCACCCAAACTCAACCCTCTAACAGACTCGACAGAGCATTCGGAGGAGACAACATGCTGGAAAAATCACCGCGCCTGAAGCGCATTCAGTGGGTCGCGCTCACTTTTCTGACGCTCGCGGGCATCGTGAATTATCTCGATCGCAGCACGCTCTCGATCGCGAATCACTCCGTCACGCAGGAGCTCGGCCTCTCCGCCTCGCAGATGGGCCTGCTGCTCTCCGCGTTCTCGTTCGCGTACGCGTTCTCGCAGTTGCCCATCGGCGTGATGCTCGACCGCTTTGGCGCGCGCATCATGCTCGGCCTCGGCATGTTCGTGTGGTCGGTCGCGCAGTTGTTCGGCGGGCTCGTCACGAATCTGCATCAGTTTCTCGCGGCGCGCATCGCGCTCGGCATCGGCGAGGCGCCGCAATTTCCGGCGGGCGCAAAGGTCGTGTCCGAATGGTTCGCGCAACGCGAACGCGGCAAGCCGACGGGCATCTTCGTCACGTCATCGACCATCGGACCCGCGCTCGCGCCGCCCATCCTCACCGTGCTTCTGCTGTCCTTCGGCTGGCGCAACATGTTCATCATCATGGGCGCGCTCGGGATTGCGGTGTCGATCGGCTGGTACATCGTCTATCGCAACCGGAAGGACGTGAAGCTCGAATCGCAAGAACTCGCGCATCTGACCGAGGGCGAACCGGCGCAGCGCAAGGAACGCAACATGACGTTCGCGGAATGGCGCGGCCTTTTCGGCAAGGCGACGACGTGGGGCATGATCTTCGGCTTCATGGGCGTGATCTACATGGTGTGGCTGTATCTCACGTGGCTGCCCGCGTATCTCGAACACGAGCGTCATCTGACGATCGCGAAGACCGGCTGGGTCGTGACGATTCCGTATCTCGCGGGTACGCTCGGGATGCTGTCCTCGGGCTTCATCGCCGATGGTTTGATGGCGCGCGGCGTCGCCCCGATCCGCAGCCGCAAGTGGCCGATCTGCTCGGGACTCATCGGCGCGGCGCTGTTCACCGTGCCCGCCGCGTTCACGCCGAACCTGACGCTCGCGATCGCCTATCTGTCGGCCGCGATGTTCTTCGTCAACATGGCGAGCGGCGCCGCGTGGGCGCTCGTTTCCGTTGCCGCGCCGCGCCACATGGTCGCGTCGCTCGGCAGTATCCAGAACTTCGGCGGCTACTTCGGCGGCTCGTTTGCGCCGTTCATCACGGGCCTCGTCGTCGACAAGACGCATTCGTTCGTGAACGCGTTTCTGATCAGCGCGGGCGTCGCGTTCGCTGCTGCGCTCGTCTACATGTTCGTCGTGCGCGCGCCGATCGAGGACGCGGAGCGCCAGACCGAACCCGTTCCCGCCGTATGAATCGCACCGATATGACTTTTCAAGCTGATCTCTTCAAGGGCAAGACCGTCGTCGTGACCGGCGGCACGCAGGGCATCGGCGCGGGCATCGCGCAGCAATTCGCGGCGCTCGGCGCGCGCGTGATCGCCGCCGGCCTAGCGCCGACCGACGCGCCCGGCATCGAAGTCGTCGAACTCGATGTCGCCGATGCCGCCAGCGTCGCCGCGCTCTTTGCGCGTATCGATTCGCTCGACGTGCTCGTCAACTGCGCGGGCATGATCCGGCGCGGCGACGAGCACGACATCGAAACATTCGAGCGCGTGATCGCGGTGAATCTCAACGGCACGATGCGCATGTGCGCCGCCGCGCGTCCACTGCTCGCGCGCAGCAAGGGTTCGATCATCAACACGGCGTCGATGCTGACGTTCTTCGGCGGCGGACTCGTGCCCGCGTACAGCGCGAGCAAGGGCGGCGTCGCGCAACTGACGAAATCGCTGGCGATCGCCTATGCCGCCGAGGGCATCCGCGTGAATGCCGTTGCGCCCGGCTGGATCGCGACGCCGCTCACGCAAGCGCTGCAGAACGACGACGGCCGCTCGCAAGCGATCCTCGACCGCACGCCGATGAAGCGCTGGGGCTTGCCGGAAGACGTCGCGCGCGTGACGGCGTTTCTCGCGTCACCGGCGGCGTCGTTCATGACGGGCGCGATCGTACCCGTCGATGGCGGCTATCTCGTGGCATGATTCCCGCATCATGCCCTCAGACACCGCTTCCCTCGACGCCGCCAAGGCCACCGGCACCGCCGCCTTCTCGAAGTTCATGGCGGTGCTGCAACTCATTGCCGATGCCGGCGAACCGCCGACCATCGCGCGTCTCACCACGGCGAGCGGTTATCCGCGTCCGACGGTCTATCGCATCGTCGGCGCGCTAATCGCGGAAGGCCTGGTCGTCGAAAGCGTGCGCGGCGGATGTTACGCGCCCGGCCCGCGGCTGATGTCGCTCGCGAGCCGCAGTTGGGAGCGCTCCGATTTGCGCATCGCGGCCACCGACGCGTTGCAGGCGCTGCGGGACGCGACGCAGGAGACGGTGCATCTGGCAGTGCGCAGCGGCTCGGAGATGGTGTACATCGAG
The DNA here is from genome assembly GCF_023630905.1 of Caballeronia sp. ATUFL_F1_KS4A. Lineage (NCBI taxonomy): Bacteria > Pseudomonadati > Pseudomonadota > Betaproteobacteria > Burkholderiales > Burkholderiaceae > Caballeronia > Caballeronia sp. ATUFL_F1_KS4A. The sequence continues at coordinate 143,319 of NZ_JALQEB010000035.1, forward strand.
AAGCTCGAAAGCCCGCATGCGGTTCGCATGGCGTCGCGCATCGGCACGCGCGTGACGCTGTATTCGAGTTCCGTCGGCAAGGCGTATCTGTCGACGCAATCGCCCGCCGAACGCGATGCATTGCTGCATGGCCTGAAGTTCGAACGCTTCACACCGAACACGATCACCGATCGCGCCGCGCTCGACGCCGAACTCGACGCAACCCACGCGCGCGGCTATTCGGAAGACCGCGAGGAAAACGAGGCGCAGATTTTCTGCTACGGCAGCGCGATCGTCGGCGCGAATGGCGTGACGCTCGGCTGCGTGAGCATCAGCATTCCGCTGTTCAGAAAGAGCGCGACGCCGCTCGAAACCTACGTCGAGCCGCTGAAGGACGCGTCGCGCGCGATCGCGGAGCGTATGTCGCCGGGTACGCGTTGAAACGTCACCACACGTAGCGCGCGCCGACCAGACCTTCGTAGTTGTGATACCCGCCGTTGCCACCCTGATAGCCGAAGTTGGCCCACGCGCGCCATTGTTTGCCGAGCTGTCCCTGCGCGCCGACCTTGATCTCGTAGCGATTGTTCGGCCCGTCCTGCGACGCGACGACGTTGTTCAACGAAACCGCGTTGCCGCCCGTATCGTGCAGCCAGTTCACTTCGACGAAGGGCAGCCACGCGCGTGACTTTTCCGGGACGGGCGTCGTGAAAAGGCGCACGCCGAGGCGCGTCGTCAGATTCGTGCCGTTTTCGCTGTGAACCGTCGTGCCGACGCCGTTCGCAAAGTGATCGTCCTGCGAATAGTTTGAGTAAACCAACTGAAGCTGCGGCTCCGCGAACACCGGCCCGATGGACGTGTTCGCGACCGGCAGCGCCCATCCGCCTTCGACGGAATACGCCCACATGTGGCTCGAATACGTGTCGCCGGGAAGACCCTGACTATCGATCGAGTTGTTGAAATGCGCGTACTGCAGCCAGGTATCGACGTACGGTCCGGCGGCGCTCGCCGCGTTGCCGTGCCACGTCGCGTACACGCCGCCGCTCGCACCGTTGACATTGCCGCGCGCGGTTGCGCTGTTGTTCTGCGCGCTGGCATCCGTGCGCGATGAACCATAGCCCGCCATCAGCCCGACCTGAAAGCGCTGATTGTCGACCACGCGACGATAGACATCGATGCCGGCCTGAAACATCGCCGAATCCGTCGATTCGTCGATGCGCCCGCCGAGCGCGTTGCTGTCCGTATGCCCGCCGCGCACGCGGACCCACGCTGTCGAATCGTTCGATGCCGCGCCGTTGGCGGAGAACTGATCGGGAAAGCCCGCGCGATCGTGATATGTCTGCACGAACATGCTCTGCGCGGCTGCCTGATTGCCGAGATACGCGCCGGGCTCGGGCGGCAGCAACGCGCTCGTGCGCAAGTACCAGTCGCCGTCGTCGGGCGTATTCACGCCGCCCTTCGCGAGCGTGTATTCGTTCAGCCCCGCGATCACGCGGCCGTTCAGCGTGAAGACGCCGTCGGACTGGCCATCGACCTGAACGATCTGGATGCCGTTGTTCGTGAGTCCGCCCGATCCGTTCGCGTTGCTGACCCTGACCGATGTCTGGCCCGCCGTGTTGCCTTTCACGACGAGACGGTCGGTCGGCGAATCGTCCGTGGCGAGCGCGCTGGAAAGTGCGAGTTGTCCGCCGTTGCCCGTGTAATTGCCGTTGACCGTCAGCGTGCTCGCGGGCGTGACGCTCGCCATGCGGATCTGGCCGGCGTTCGTCAACGATCCGCCGATGACGAACTGTCCCGCAGGACCGTTGGTGAAGCCGGGCGCGGCGTCAGCGACCGCGAGCACGCCGTTGTTGACCACTGAGCCGCCGACGCCGCCGTACCCGCCGAACGTCGCGCCGGACGCGACGTTCACTTGCGGCGTGTTGGCGAGCTGTGCGCCGTTGGCGAGCACGAGCGATCCGGCGTTGACCTGCGTCGTGCCGGCGTAGGTGTGAACGCCCTGCAGTACGACGCTGCCGCTGCCTTGCTGCACGACGCTGCCGCTACCGCTGATCGCGCCGCCGTAGTTGTACGTGTTGCTGCGATCGAAGACGAGCGTGCCGTTATCGACGATATTGCCCGCAACGCCGCCCGACGCGCCGCCCGCGCCCAGCCGCAGCGTGCCCGCCTCGATGGTCGTCGCGCCGGGATACGTGTTGTCGCCGCTCAGCGTCAGGGTGTTCGCGCCGGTCTTGGTCAAATTGCCATTGCCGCTGATGACGCCGCTCAGGGTCGTATCGGTGTTGTTGTTCGCGGTGAGCGTCGCGCCGCCGAGCGTGACGTTGCCCGCGCCGGAAAGGCTGTTCGCCTGCTGATCGAAGCCGTTCAGATCGAAGGTCGTACCCAATGCCAGCGCGACTTGCGAACTCGCCGCGATCACGTTCGCCGCGCCCGCCTGGAGCGTGCCGCCATTGACGAGCGTGGCGCCGGTGTACGTGTTGACCTGTGAGAGCGTCAGCCTCCCTGCGCCCGCCTTGGTGAGCGTCTTGCCGTCCCAGTTCGTCGCGGGGTTGGCGGCCTGGTCGGCGAGCGGGGCTTCGAGATTGAACGAATCGCCGGCATCGGGCAGCGTGAACAGGCCGTTCGCCTTTTCGGGCGTCGTGCTGTAAGCGGCGTACCACGTCAGGCCGACGCCAACATCGAAGCTGTTCGGGCCGTAGGCCGCCGTCACCGTCGCGAAATCGACGTTGGTGGATGGCGAGCCGCCGATTTTCAGCGTATCGAACGTGCCGCTCAGGCCGTTCGTCGTGCGGATCTCCGGAATCACCGATGATGCCAACTGTTGCGGCGTCGCATTCGCTGGCGCCTTGAATCCCGCGAGATCGAAGGACGCGCCGGGTGCGATCGTAGCCGTGCTCGCGGTGATGGCGGTCGACGCGCCGCCCGCCACGTTGGCGAGCGTGCCGTTCATCGCGAAGTTGTTGCCCACGGACAATTGCGATTGCGACGACAGCAGCGTGACCGCGCCCGCGGCCGTCGTGAAATCGCCGGTCGTTGCGAACGCGCCGTTCTGGGCAAACGCAAGCGTGCCTGCATTGACGGCGACCGACCCTTGCGACGACCCGGTGCCACTCAGTAACGCCAGCCCCGCGCCGGTCTTGACCAGCGCGCCCAGTCCGCCCAACACGTTCGGCAACGCGCCCGCGCCCGCCATATCGAGTTGCAACGTCGCGTTGTTCGTGACATTGCCCGCGCCGAGCGCGTTGCTCGCCGCCGCGACCAGCGTGCCCGCGCCGATCACCGTATCGCCTGTATAGCTGTTCGCGCCGCCCAGCGTGAACGCGCCCGGGCCGAGTTTGATGAGTCCGCCCGTGCCGCTGATCTGGCCATCGAAGCGGGTATCGGCGGTGCTGTTTTGCCTGAGCGTCGCGCTGCCGAGCGTGACGTTGCCCGCGCCCGAAAGGTTGGAGACGAGCTGCGGCAGATTGTTGAGGTCGAACGTCGCGCCTCGCGCGATCTGCACGTCGCCGCTGCTCGTGATTGCGTTGCCGACGCCAGCCCGCAGCGTGCCGCCGTTGATGAGCGTGCTGCCCGAGTAGCCGGCGGGCGCCGAGACGATCAGCGTGCCGGGGCCGCTTTTCGTGAGCGTGCGGCCGTCCCATCCGCTGGCGAAAACGCCGAGGCGATTATTCAGCGGCACGTCGACATCGAAAACATCGGACGGCGCGCCGAGCGTGAACACGCCGTTGCCCTGCTGCGGCCCGGCGTTCCACGTCAGGCCGAAGCCGACGGTGTAGCTCAGGTTATCCGCGGTCTTCGCGCCGGAGACCGTCAGATAGTCGATCGGATTCGGCGTGCCTCCGAAGCCCACGTTGGTGAAATCGCCCGTGATGCCGCCCGTCGTCTGGACGATCGTGAACGCCGTGGATGTGAGGGCGCTCGCCGTGTGAGGCGCATTCGGGCCGAAGCCGCTCACGTTGAGCGTGCCGAGAAGTCCGGCGTTGGCCGCCGTGACGACGGGCTGCGTCGAATCGAGTCCGACCGTCAACTGGCTATTCGCCGACTGCGTGAACGTCGAGCCGACGCTTATCGTCGCGCCTGGCGAAAGCGTCGTGCCCGCGCCCGACCCCGTCGACCATGTGCCTGCATTGAATGCGCCCGTTTGCCCGAGAACGAGCGTGCCCGCGTCGACCTGCACGGAGCCTTGCGTCGAACCAACGCCCGTCAGCACCGCGCTGCCCGGCCCCGCGAACACCAGCGATCCCACGCCGGACAACGCGCCGCCCAGACCGACGGAATTTTGCGGTTTGAGGCTGAGCGTACCGTTATTGACGAAATCGCCCGATACCACCGAGCCGAGCGTGAGTGTTCCGCCCGAATCGATGAGCGTTCCGCCGCCGCCTTCCTGCGTCAGCGCGCCGTCGAGCGTCAGATTGCCGGTCACATGCAGCGCGGACGACGAACTTCCGCCCAGCGCTGCTCCCCCGTGCAAGGTCCAGTCACTGCCCGCGCTCGCCGTCAATTGCCCGAAGCCGTTACCCGGCGTGGCCACGAGACCACCATCGAGCGTGCCCGACCCGTTGAGCGTGACGGCATTGCCCGCGCCCTGGCTCAGAATCGCAACGTTGTTGGCGCCGGCGAGCGATGCGCCGCCGTTCAGCGTGACCGCGTTGTTCGCGCCGGCGAGCACGACGGCCGGTTGCGCCGAGCTCGAAATGATGCCGCTGTTTTCGAGAACGCCGCCGCTCTGCAACTGCACGCCGGGTCCGAGATTGCCAATGATCTGCCCCGAACCGCTGTTGTCGATGCGAACCGTGCCGCTCGATGCGCTCACCACGCCGCCGCGATGCCCTTCGGTCGTGCCGTCGTTGACGATGACTACATTGCCCGACACGATCGCGACGCCGCGTCCGAGCACCGCATCGCCGCTGCCCGAGCCGATCGTCGCCCCCGCATGGTTATTGATGATGACTGCCGCCGACGAATCGATCATCACGCCATCGCTCGACGACTTCACAATGCCCGCGCCGGCTGTCTGGCTGTCGATCGTGCCAAAGTTATCGATGCTTCCGCCCGTCGCCCCTCGATACGCGATCGCCTGCCCGATTCCCGCGCTGATGTCGCCGCTATTGGCGACGTTGTTGACCGCCCCGCCGCCGCTCATCACGACGCCGGAGACGTTGCCGAATATCTGTCCAGTCGCGGCGTTGGTCAGCGAGCCCCGGACGTTGTATCGAACGGCGGCGAGTCCGGTCAATGTGACGATCATGCCCGCGTTGTTCAGCGTCGCGCCGGGCTGACCGGCGACGGTGATCGCATCGCCGAGCACCGCCGACACACGCGTGTCCGGATCGACGCTATAGGTGAGATCGTCCGAGACGGTGACGCCGTCGAAGGTCGAATTGATCGGCCCGGCGTGGCTCGACGCGGCGAACGCCAGCAGAGTCGCCGCGGACAAAGGCTTCAGAGTGGTACGGAACAAAGTGCACTTGAGATGACCATCTCGCGATTTGCTCATGTCCTTGCTCCATCTTCTTGTCAACAGGCAGCCCAAACCGATCGATACGCCATTCTAGGAAACCACACCAGAAAAATATATAAGCTCTCCTCTTCGTTCATGAAACTCGATGTGCGTTTCCACAATTCGTTGACGCATTGCATAGCATTCCTTCGAATTTACGAAGACGAAGAAAATATGCAACGATGCGAACAACTGTTGCTGCGGAGAGAAAAATGAAACGCTTCGCTGCGCCCTTCAGTCCCGCCGAAACGCGCCCGCCGCATCCGCCCGCTGTGCGATGAGCCGCGGCAGACGCGGCAGTGTGTGCGGCCAGTGCGTCGCTTCGTGCGCAAAGCGCGCCGCCATGCTTCTGAAGCCGATCTGATCCGCCGCGAGCCGCACGATGACCCTGCGCGCGATCTTCCATACGTCGACGTCCGGCGCGATGTCCTCCGCGAGGCGCTCGATGCGTTCCGCCGAACGCGCGAGCAGCACCGCGCGCGACGCGATGCGCCCGTGCGACGCGCTGAACATATGTTCGGCGGGCGCCTTGCCGATCGCGCCGAACAGATGCGCGACACCGACCTTGCTGCGTGCGTGCGGCGAAGCAAAGCGCTCGGCTTCGCGCCGATACGTCGCTTCGACGCGCACTTCGTGATGCGTCGCATGCGTCTCGGGCCGGCCGTGCTCGAGATGTGCGCGCGCGGCCGCCTTGTGATCGCCCTCCATCAGCGCATGCGATACGCCGACGATGAAGTCGCGCTCGTGCGCCGCGAAGAACATCATCGGATTGTCGGCTTCCAGCACGATCTGGCCGCGCGTCTCGCCTTCGATGCCCACGCGCGCGCCCGCCGCGTCCAATCCCGCGTGATACAGCCCGACGCCCAGGGCCATTTCGAAGAACGCTTCGATGAGCGTCGCGAGGACATCGGCCTGATCGAGCCCGCATGACGCGAGCGCTTGCGCATCCGACAGTGCGGCCGTTTCGATCGCGCGTGTCGTCAGCACCGAATCGTTGCAATAGTCCCAGAGCACTTCGGGCACGGCGAGACGCGCGTCGTCGCGCAGGCGAAAGCGCAAGTAGCTCTGATCGGCGGCGCGCTGGCGCAAGTCGATCATCGCATCGACGCTCTCGCGTGAACGGCGCACCCATTCCACCGGATGCATCTCGCGCGCCTTCGCCGAACGGCGTTCCGCGAAACGCGCAGCCGCGAGCGCGAGGTCGAGATCGTCAGCGAGTTCGGCATGCGCGTCGGCGCGCAATAGCGTGACGCGCACCGCCATATCGCGGAGGCGCGCACGATGCGTCTGCTCCGCGATGCCCGAGCGCAACGGCACCGCGCTCAACTCGGTGAGTTCGAAGGAAAGCGCGGGCGGGAACGCGGCTCTGCAAGCGTCGCGAAAGCGCGTTGCGTCGTACGGCGTGAAGAGCCCGTCGAGTTCGGACAGCGCGACGCGCACCGCCGTTTCGGCAAGCGCCGGATGACTCGCGAGCGCGCCGGACGCGTTCTCCAGCACGCGCGAAAGTTGCGAGAGCGCGGGCACGCCGGCTGCCAGCGGCGCGGCGCGCGCGCCATGCGTGGCGAAGAAGCGCGCGACGCGCGTCATCGCTGCGCCGTCGCCGGTCAGATGGCTTTCGCGGACGAACGCCCGGCCAAGACGCCAGAGCGTCGCGAGTCGTCGGACTGACAAATTCGGGCTCGCTGAAAGTGAGTTGAAACCGCTGAAAGGCTGCGATGCCGCCGTGCGTGGCATCCGGATTGCTGACTATGTAACACGATTCGTTCCTGCATGCACGCGGACGAAACGAATCCTTCCTCATTTACTTCGTGATCCTTTTTAAATGACGACTTCTTCCTTACGCGAAGCGCTGACGAACGAATCCGGCGTGCGAAGCTTCATCGTCGCGCACGACGATGCGATCGCGTTCGAAGATTATCGTGAGGACGTGACGCCGGAATCGCTCGAAAACATCAACTCGGCCACGAAGACCATCGTCGCGCTTGCCGTCGGCGCGGCGCTTCGCGAAGGCGCGCTTCCGCCGCTCGATACCCCCGCCGCGCGCCTTGTGCCGCCCATGTGCGACACGGCGCTCGATCATCGCGTGCAGCGCATCACGCTCAGGCATCTGCTCACGATGACATCGGGATTCGAATGGGACCAGCGCACCATCGACGACTGCGTGCTCGGCAGTTGCGAGCGCTTCTCGGACGATGAAAGCCGGCTGCGCTTCATTCTCTCGCGGCCCTTCGCGAGCGAGCCGGGCACGCGCTTTCAATACGATTCGCACGCGGTCCAGTTGCTGTCGCTGGCGCTCGAATCCGCGACGGGGCGCACGCTCGCCGATTACGCGCGCGACACGCTGTTCGCGCCGCTCGGCATCGAAGCGAGCGAATGGATCAGCGACGAGGACGGTCACACGTTCGGCGGGCGCGGTCTCCTGCTGCGCGCACGCGACATGATTTCGCTCGGCGTTCTGATGATACATCGCGGCGCATGGCGTGGCGCGCGCATCGTCGACGAAGCGTTCATCGACGATGCCATGTCGGTGCAAAGCGACGGCGGCCCGCCGATGGACGCGCACTACGGCTATCTCTGCTGGATCGATCCGCGTTATGTCTTCGCGGCGGGACACGGCGGCCAGTTCATCTTCATCGCGCAACGAGAGCGGATCGTCGCGGCCACGACGTGCGACAGCGGCGATGCACATCGCAACATGCGCGACCTGTTCGAGCGTCATGTGCTCGACATGGCGTGAAAGAGACGGCGCGACTGTATCTTTTTGTCGATGCACATTTCGGATTAATCTCAATACGGTATCTTATAAATGCGTCGCCTGGACGCATTCACATCAAGATCGAGAAAACTTCGAGCGCCGTGCACGAAGACTCATAACGATAAAAAGAGAGGCGCCATGCAACACCATTCCGAACCGCCGATGGCGAAAGCGATGTACATCCTTGGGCAGATCGGCGCGATCATCTGTCACGAACGCGGGCCGCGCCCGCAGACCGCGGTGCTGACGAAAATGGCATCGCGCCCCGCCGAGGGTTTCTCGATAGCTGTTGCGAGCATGAACGAAATGTGCCCGCCGCGGCGCGGAGAGCGCCGCGCGCTGCTGCAATGGAAGCACAAGGAGATCGGACGCCTGCGCCGCATGCTGCCCGATCCGCTGCCGACGGCTGCATCCGCGCATACGCAGATGCCGTTCTGGGCCGGCTATTGTCAGTACTGGGAAGACATGTTGAAAGCGGACGCAGAGCGCGATGTCGAACCATTCGCGCCGAAGCTCGAACTCGTTCAGCGCAAGCGCACCGATGCATGATCGCCCTCGCCTTGACGCGCCGAGAAATAATCGCGCAGCACCGCGATCATGCCGTCGAGTTCGGTCGGCTTGACAAAGTAGCCGTTGAAGCCGGTGCGCTGCGCGCGCGACAGATCCTGCGGATCCGTGCAACTCGTATGCGCGAGCAGCAACATCGACAGATCGATGGCGCGGATCGCTTCGGCCGCTTCCCAGCCATCGCCGAGCGGCATCATCAGATCGAGCAGTACGACGCCCGGCCGCCACTTGCGCGCGAGCGACACGGCGTCGAGGCCCGTGTGCACCGCGCGCACGGCGAAGTCGGCGTCTTCGAGCGCGAGACAGATCGCGCGCGTCGCGTCCATGTCGTCATCGGCGATGAGCACGCGCGGCTCGTCGCAGCACGTCGCGCGCGGCGGAATCTGCCACAGCGCTCGCGTGGAAACACGTTCGTGTCGTTGCATCGTTCGGGCCTCGGAATGAACGGAGATGAGAGCAACGATCATTCCCTCGCGGGCCCGCAAAAGCGTGGCGTCAGGCGGCATGCGGCGCGCCGACGTTACACTTCGGGATTACCCGGTGGCTGTCGCGGCGCGTCGATGCACGCGCGCCGTGCAGGATTTGCATCGTCGTCGCATGAGCGTCGACGATGGTGCATTCATCTCCAAACGAGAGGCTAATCGATGTTCGTCGTGTATTGGCTTGGCGACAACCCTGACGCCGAAGGCGCGGCACGCTACAAGCGCTTCGATGCGAACGCGCTCGCCGATGCGCTGCGTTTCGCCGAAGACCTGCGCCGCCGTCAAGCCGCTGGCGAGAACATCGGCTTCGTCACGCTATGCAGTGAAAACCCGCATTCGGTCGGCAAGCCCGGCGTCGCCGATCCGCCCGCCGACTACGACTGGAAAAAGCGCAGACGTTAGTTTTGCGCGGTCGCGGATGCGTCGTCCTGCCATCCGCCGCCGAGCGACTTGTACACGGCGATGAGATCGGTCGTCACATTGACGGTCGATTGCGCGAGCTGCTCGCGCGTCTGCGCAAGCTGACGTTCGGCATCGAGCACGGTCACGAAAGGCGTGAGTCCTTTGCGATAACTGTCCGTCGCGAGTTGCAGGCTGACGCGATTCGCCTCGACCGTGCGCGTGAGCGCCGCGCGCCGGTCCTGTTCGGTCCGATACGAAACCAGCGCGTTATCCACTTCCTGCAACGCGTTGAGCACCGTCTGCCGATACTGCAACGCCGCTTGCCCCGCCTGCGCCTTCGCCACGCGCACGTTCGCGCGCAACGCGCCGCCTTCGAAAATCGGCAGCGAAATGCTCGGCCCGACCGACCAGAACAGGCTCGACCAATGCGCGAGATAGCGCGCCTTCGTTGCACGCGTGCCGACCTGCCCAGTTAGTGAGATATCCGGATACATCTGCGCCACCGCGACGCCGACTTCAGCGGTCGCGGAATGCAGTTGCGCCTCCGCGCGGCGAATGTCTGGACGACGGCGCGCGAGCGTCGACGGCAAGCCGATCGGCACGACCGGCGGCACCGGCGGCAACGCGCGCGCATCGGACAGTTCCGCGTCGAGCGTGCCCGGCGCGTTGCCGGTCAGCACGGCGAGACCGTTCATCGCCTGCGCGATCTGCGCATCGAGCGTCGGCAGTTGCGCCTGCAACGATCCGACTTGCGCGCTCGCGCTCTGCACGTCCTGCTGGCTCGTCAGGCCGACGCGCGCCTGTTCGCGCGTGAGATCGAGAATCTGCTCTTCGGCGTCGATCTCGGCGAGTGTGATCTGCTTGATCGCCTGCGCGCCGCGCAATTGCGCATACGTGCGTGCGACTTCCGATTCGAGCGAAACGAGCGCGTCGTTGCGATTTTCGATTTCAGCCTGCGTCTGCGCATTCGCCGATTCCACCGAACGCCGCACGCGGCCAAAAAGATCGAGTTCCCACGATGCGTCGAAGCCGTCCTGAAACAGCGTGACCGGACCGGTCGCGGAATCGAGTCCCTGACGGATCTGCGCGCCGTTCGCGCCGAGACCGTCGAGCTTGTCGTACACGCCTTGCGATTCGAGCAGGCCTTTCAAGCCGAGTTGCTGGCGCTTCACGCTCGCATTCGCGCTCAACTGCGGCAAGCCCTGCGCCGCCGCCGACACGCTCTCTTCCCGCGCCGCCGCGATGCGCAGCACCGCGCTCTGCAAATCGAGATTGCCCGCGATGGCGCGTTCGATCAGCGCATCGAGCGTCGCATCGTTGAACTGCTTCCACCAGCGCGGATCGGGATCGGCGGAAATCTGCGCCGTCGATGGCGCGTCGGCATGGGGCACGCGCGGATCGTCCGGCGCGTTCTGCGCGCGCTGCGTGTCGCGCCAGTTATCGGGAACATCGGCTTTCGGCGGCGTGAAATCCGGGCCGACCGCGCACGCGCTCAATGCGAGCGCGAACATCGGAATGAACGGAATGATTGGACGCAGCTTCATCTCAATGCCCTCCCGCCTGGCCCGAAGCCTTCACGGGCGAAAAGAAAAACGTGAGCGGTATGAACATGAACGCGAAGATCGCGCACGCGGCGAACACGTCGAGATACGCGAGGATGGTCGCCTGCGATACGAGCGTCTTGTACATCTGCCCGGTCGCCGCGGACATCGCTTGCGACATCGTCTGGCCACTGTCCATCAGCGTGCGCGCGATGCGTTGCACCGACTCGTTGTACGGCTGATTGAGCGGCGTCAGATGCTCGACCATATGCGCCATGTTCGCCTGCGTGCGCTCGCGGATCATCGCGGTCGCGAGCGAGATGCCGATCGATCCCGCGACGTTGCGAAACATCGTGAAGAGCGCGGAGGCATCGTTGTTCAGCGACTTCGGCAGTGACAGATACGCGAGCGTCGTGACCGGCACGAACAGAAAGCCGATGCCGATGGATTGCGCGCTGCGCATCTTCGTCAGCGTCACGTAATCGACGTTCGGCACGAGATGATGCGAATACAAGAGCGCGCATCCCATCAGAAAGAAGCCGAACGCGACGAGAAAGCGCGTCTGGATCACGTTCATCAGCTTGCTGACGACGGGAATCAGGAACACGATGCAGATCGCGCCCGGCGAGAGCACGAGGCCCGCGAGCGTCGCCGTGTAGCCGAGCTGCTGTTGCGCGAGCTGCGGTATCAGCACGGCGCTGCCGTACAGCACCGATGCGAATCCGACGATAGCCGCCGAACCGAGCGCGAAGTTGCGATCTTTCATCACGCGAAGATCGACGACGGGCCGCTTCGCGTACAGCAGCCAGAATGTCGCGCCGACGATGCCTACCGCCGCGAGCACCGCGAACGTCACGATGAAGTTCGACGCGAACCAGTCGTCGTCCTCGCCGCGATCGAGAAATACTTGCAGACAGCCGAGCCCGAGCGCGATGAGGCTGATGCCGACCACATCGATGCCGATCTTCTTCGGGTCTTGCCGTTTTTCCCACGGCGGATCTTCGACGAACTGCATCACCGCGATGGTCGTCAGCACGCCCACCGGCACGTTGATGAGAAAGACCCAGCGCCAGGTGAAGTTATCGGTGATCCAGCCGCCGAGCGTCGGCCCGAGCACCGGCGCGACGACGATCGCGACCGCCGAGATCGAGAACGCGCGGCCGCGCTGCTCGGGCGGAAAGGTATCGAGAATGATCGATTGCTGGCTCGGTTGCAGGCCGCCGCCGAAGAAGCCCTGCAGAATCCGGAAGACGATCAGTTCACCGAGATTCGACGCGATGCCGCACATGAACGAGCAGACCGTGAACGCCCCGATGCAGATGAGAAAGTAGCGCTTGCGCCCGAGTATCTTCGAGAAGTACGCCGAAAGCGGCAGCACGATGCCGTTCGCGACGAGATAGGACGTGAGTGTCCACGTCGCTTCGTCGTAGCTCGCGGACATCGTGCCGGAAATGTGCGGCAGCGCGACGTTCACGATGGTCGTGTCGAGCACTTCCATGAACGCCGCGAGCGTGACGACCACGGCGATGAGCCACGGATTCGCGCTCGGCTTCCAGCCGCTGTGGTCGTGTTCCGCGGTGCTGTCGCTCATGATGTCAATGGCGCAGCATGACGGTCGGCACGACCGAAAGCCCGAGCGGCAGCGATGTGCCCGGCTTCAATCCATCGTCGATGACGATCTTCACCGGCACGCGCTGCACGATCTTCACGAAGTTGCCCGTCGCGTTTTCGGCGGGGAACGCGGAGAAGCGCGAGCCGCTGCCGAGCTGCACGCTGTCGACGTGGCCGTGCAGCTTCATGTCGGGATACGCATCGACGTCGATATCGACCTTGTCGCCCGGCTGCATCCGATCCAGTTGCGACTCCTTGAAGTTCGCGCTGATCCAGACGCGCGTCGTGACGAGCGAAAGTATCGACGTGCCCGCCTGCAGGAACGTGCCGTATTGCACGTTGCGCTTCGTGATCCAGCCATCGGCGGGCGCGCGCAGTTCCGTGTACGAGAGATTCAGTTGCGCCGATTCGACTTGCGCCTGCGCCTGCCGCACTTGCTGACGCCGCTCCTCGACGGTCGCCAGGACTTGCGCGATCTGCTGCGGCACGAGGCTCGCGGTGCGGACCTGCGCACGCGCCTGCGCGACGTTTGCCTGCGCGCTCTTTTGCTGGGCGTCCGCGGTGTCGATGTTTTGTTGCGACGTCGCGCGGATATCGACGGAATGCTGCCGCTCGTACGCCGCGCTCGCCTGCGCGAGATTGGCGCGCGCGTTGAGCTCCTGCGCCTGGGCCTCTGCGAGCTGCGCTGGATACTGCACGCGCGCCACTTCGAGCTGCGTTTGCGCCGCGTGCAGTTGCGCCTGCGCGAGACCGAGCTGCGCGTTGGCCTGATCGAGTTGCGCCTGATAATCGCGCGGATCGATCCTGATGAGCAGATCGCCTTTGTGCACGAAGCGGTTGTCGTCGATGTTCATCGTCACGACATAGCCCGATACCTTCGGCGCGATCGTGACGGCATCGCCGTCGGTGTAGGCGTCGTCGGTGCTGACCTGATTGCGCGTCAGAAACCACCAGACGAACGCGCCGATCGCCAGCACCACGACGACGACGCCCAGAATGATCAGCGGCTTTTTGCCGGGCTTCTTGCGCGCTTTGTCTTCCGCTTTGTCTTCCGCTTTGTCTTCCGCTTTGTCTTCCGCTTTGTCGCCGTCGTCTTTCGCGTCCTTGCGCTCATTCTCGCGCGCTTCGTCTTGAGTATCGGAGTCGTCTCGGTCTGACATCGCCGCTCGCTATCGGGTAATCGGGTGAGACCCGGACGAACGCCGGGCGAAGTTGCGCGAATGCCGGAGCGCTCGGACGCTCGATCAAGGCATTCGGAAGGCACACGATCAGCAAACGGTATTCCCTTACGGTTTCGATACGCGAAGGCGCAGCGGCGCGGGCGCAATGGCCAGCGATCCAGTCGCTTTGTAAAAGATGCAATTGCGCGCTCATTTCCCGCTAACTTTGCGAGCCGATCATCCGCTCTGAACCAAACAGACGGAGACTCATCATGTACAAGCACATTCTCGTCGCGGTCGGCACGAGCCTCAGCGAAAGCGCCCTGACCACCGCCATCACGCGCGCCCGCGACTGCAACGCGCGGCTGACCGCGCTGCACATCGTCGATCAGGCGCCGTGGTGGGCCATCGTCACCGCCGACAGCAATCCGGGCGAAACGCTCGATGTCATCGAGGATCACGCGCGTGCCGTCACGCGCTATGCGGCGCGATTGATCGATAGCGCGGGCATCGACGGCATTGCGCGCAGTGTCACGCAGCCGCTCGACGGCACGAGCGTCGGCGAACTGATCGCGCGCGAGGCGAAGGCGGCGGGCGCGGATCTGATCGTGCTCGGCGGCGAGGCGGAAACCGGCTGGCGGCACGGCGAAGCGCGTCTGCGCGATGTAGTGTGCTCGCACGCAACATGCGACGTGCTGATCGCGGCGCACGCGAGCGCACCGCTTTCCGCAGGAACCGATCACGCGCGCGTCGCCGCTTCGTCGGCCTGCGCTGGCACGCGCGTATCACATCGTCAGAGCGCGCCGCGCAGGTGAGCTGCAAGCTGCACGATGCCGATCGAAATCTGCTTCTCACGTTTCGGATCGAGCCGGCCGACCGGCACGCTCGTCGATACCGCGACGCGCTTGCCCGCCGGCGTCATCCCGACGTAAGCCGCGAAACACGCGAGGCCTTCCGCGACTTCCTCGCGCTCGACCGCGAGACCGCTCGCGCGAATCGACGCGAGTTCGCGCAGTAGCGCCGCGCGCCGCGTGATGGTGCGCGGCGTCACCGCTTCGAGACGGTCGGGCAGGCGCTCGATCACGGCTTCATCGGTCATTCCGGAAAGCAGCGCCTTGCCGAGCGCGCAGCAATGCGCGGGCAGACGCGAGCCGAGATCCGACACGAGCCGCACCGGACGATGCGCGTCCTCGCGCGCGATGTAGACAACCTGCACGCCGTCGAGCACGGCGAGCTGCACGACCTCGTTGTGCTTGTTGATGAACGCGCCGGCGCCTTCGCGAAACGCGGCTTGCAGCTTGTCGTGCCGCACATAGGCGTTGCCGAGCTCGAAGAGACCGACGCCGATCATGTAGCCGTCGTCGCGCTTTTCGATCCATTGCATGCGCGCGAGCGTTTCCAGCATCAGATAAAGCGTGCTGCGCGAGAGGCCGGTTTGTTCCGCGAGCGCGGCCGCACGCACCGGTTTCGCGGCGGCGGCGAGCGCTTCGAGAATGTCGCTGGCGCGGCGCAGCGCGGGAACGTCGTAAGTTTTTTCCATGACCGCATTATTCCAACGGGTTGGACATTTAATCAACCCAATGGACACTCTTCGACACGCGGGCTACGATCGGCATTCCTTTCCCGCCTGTCATCGCATTCATGCAAACCGTCAACGTCTCCTCCTGTCTGCCCGAAGATTTCGCCGACGCCGTGCTGATCGGCCGTGTCTGGCGCCCTGCGCCCGTGAACGGTCCCGCCGTCGTCGCGGTGCGCAAGGGCGAAGTGTTCGACATCACGCGCGCCGCGCCGACCACCGCCGACCTCTTCGATCACGCCGATGCGCTCGACATCGCCCGCAACGCCGAAGGCGAGCATCTCGGCAACGTTCAGGATCTGCTGCAAGCGACGCTCGATGCATCGGCCGGCGGCCTGCGCCTGCTCGCACCCTGCGACGTGCAGGCGGTGAAGGCGTGCGGCGTCACGTTCGCGGTGAGTTTGCTGGAGCGCGTCATCGAAGAGCAGGCGGGCGGCGACGCAAGCCGCGCGCAGGAAGTGCGCGACACGATCAACAAGCTGATCGGCGCGGATCTGTCGAAGATCGAGCCCGGCTCGGACGCCGCGATGAAGCTGAAGGCCGAACTGGAGCGTCGCGGCGCGTGGTCGCAATACATGGAAGTGGGAATCGGGCCGGACGCGGAAGTGTTTTCGAAGTCGCAGCCGATGTCGTCGGTCGGGTTCGGCGCGGATGTCGGCCTGTATCCGACGTCGAAATGGAACAACCCGGAGCCGGAGATCGTGCTGGCGGTGAATGCGCGTGGCGAGATCGTCGGCGCGACGCTCGGCAACGACGTGAATCTGCGCGATATCGAAGGCCGCAGCGCGCTGTTGCTGGGCAAGGCGAAGGACAACAACGCGTCGTGCGCGATCGGCCCGTTCGTGCGTCTTTTCGACGAGCGCTTCACGCTGGATTCGGTGCGCGCGACGAGCGTGTCGCTGCGCATCGAAGGCGCGGACGATGGCTTCGTGCTCGAAGGCGTGAGCCACATGAGCGAGATCAGCCGCGATCCGGCGGATCTCGTCACGCAGACGCACGGCGCGCATCATCAGTATCCGGATGGATTCATGCTGTTCCTCGGCACGATGTTCTCGCCGATCAAGGACCGCGACACCGAAGGCGGCGGCTTCACGCATCATCTCGGCGATGTCGTGACGATCTCGACGCCCAGTCTCGGCGCGCTCGTCAATACGGTGAAGCTGTCGACGGAAATCGAGCCGTGGACGTTCGGGGTGCGGGCGCTGTATCGGAGTCTTGCGGCGCGGGGGCTGGTTTAACGCGCTCTAAGAAGCCCCGAACCGAAACCCCTTCGCTGCCCCTCTCGTCACCAGTTGCACCGGCGTTTCCATATACGGCGACAAGTCTCTCTGCCGCCGCTTCTCCACGAGCGCCTTCACCGCGACATCCAGACCGAACACCGCCTGCCGCGCGCCGAATTGCTCGACGGTCGCAAGCAGGCGGCCGTCGTCGAGCATCGGCTGCACGGTTTCGATGTTGTTGTAGCCCGTTACCAGCACGCGGCCCCTTTTTCCGGCGATGCGGATCGCGTCGATCGCGCCCATCGCGATGTTGTCGTTCGCGCAGAGCAAGCCGCGCAAGTCCGGATGCGCATAGAGCATCTCCAGCGCACTCGCCTTGCCGCTCACGAGGGTCCAGTCGCCGCTGTCCACGGCGGCGATACGCATGCCCGCCGCGTTCATCGCGTCCGTGAAGCCGACCGTGCGCTGCTGCGCGTTGCGATCGTTCGCCGGCCCGCCGATGATCCCGACTTCATCGCCCGCCTTCAGCTTCGAGCCGAGATACCCACCGACGAGCCTCGCCCCGCGCCGGCTGTCCGGTCCGACGAACGGAATCGTGACGCGCGCCGCGTCCTGAGCGGCTTCGTCGAAAGGATTGTCGATGGCGATCACGATGATGCCCGCCGCGATCGCCTTCGCCGCCACCGGCAGCAGCGCCTTCGAATCCGCCGGCGCGATGACGATCGCGTTGACCTTCGCTTCGATGAGCGACTCGACGATGTGAATCTGCCCGGCGACGTCGTTGTCGGTGAGCGTGCCGTTCGTCGTGAGATCGAGCTGCGATGCGTAATGGCGCTGATAGTTGCGCGCGCCTTCGATCATCGACACGACGAACGGATCGCCGAGCGACTTCATCACGAGCGCGACGGTCGCCTTGTCCGATGCCGCGCGCACGTCGCGCACGCGCGCGAACGCACACGCGCTCATGGCGCATGCGGCAAGCAGGCGGCGGCGGACGAGGCTCGTCATGAAATTTTGAGACGGATGAAAACGTCCCATTGTAGACGCACGCGACCAGTCGTCCGATGAGGACAAATTCTCAGCGCGATGCCGCTTCCACGAGCGCGGCCGCGCCGTTATCCGCTGCTTCGACGTTCATTTTTTCCACGCGAGCGCGATGAACTCGGCGCACAGCGCTTCCATGCCGAGCGCGTCTTCATCGTCGAAGCGGTTCGGCACGGGGCTATCGACGTCCCACACGCCGATCAGCGCGCCGTCGCTTCCGACGAGCGGCACGACGATCTCCGAGCGCGACGCCGAATCGCAGGCGATGTGGCCCGGAAACGCGTGCACGTCCGGCACGACCTGCGTGCGCCGTTCGCGCGCCGCCGTGCCGCAGACGCCGCGTCCAAGCGCGATCCGCACGCACGCCGGCTTGCCCTGAAACGGCCCGACCACGAGTTCGGTGCCGTCGAACAGATAGAAGCCGGCCCAGTTCAGATCCGGCAGCGTGTGATAGATGAGCGACGAAAAATTCGCCGCGTTGGCGATGAAGTCGGTTTCATCGGCGAGGAGCGCGCGGGCTCGCTGCAGCAGATCGTCGTATTGCGCGGCCTTGGTCGCGTGCGTGGCTTCGGAAATCGAGAACATGAAACGGCGGCCAATGTGTCGAAAAGTGTCGCCGACGATAGCACATCGATCCGCACGACGCTGCGCGCGCCGCGCGTCGAAAGCTGGCTGCAAAGCCGTGTCGCAAAGCTTGGAACTGACGATTGCATCGCCTAGTGTGAAAGCGCACCGGGTCCGCGGTTTGCAATGGTCGCGCAGCGCGTTTCGCATTCCGCTGAACAAAATGCTTCGGGATTTCCCTGCTTTACTTCGCCGCGCCGTCGGTCTTAAATAAATCAACTTGATTTAATTAATGGCCACGATTCGATGGCCGGCTACTTCGGAGACAGCGCGTGAAATCCCCAAGCGGCAGAGGCAGCAATTCCGCGAGCGTGCGCCGGTACAACGAACGTCTGCTGTTGCAGGCGCTGCGGCGCACCGAGCCGGCATCGAAGGCCGATCTCGCGCGTCACGCGAATCTCACGAGCACGGCGGTCGGCAGCATCGTCGAATCGTTGGAAAATGCGGGCCTCATCGAATACACCGGTCGTCGTCTCGAAGGACAGCGCGGTCAGCCCGCGTCGCTGATCCGGCTCGATCCGCGCGGCGCGTTCGGTATCGGCGTGCGGCTGGATCGCACGGGCATCGAAACGGTGCTCGTGAATTTCGCCGGCGACGTGCTCGCCCGCAGCGCGCTGGACGCCATCCTGCCGCATCCGTCCGAAGTGCTCAAAATCGTGCAACGCGACGTCAAAAGCATGCTTCGCCTGCTTTCCGAGCCGGAGCGCGAGCGGCTGACGGGCATCGGCATCGCACAGCCCTTCAATCTCGGCAGCTGGCTGCGCGAACTCGGCCTGCCCGCCGAACGCTTCCGCGCGTGGGACGAAACCGATTTCGCCGATGAACTGGCGCGCACGCTCTCGCTGCCGGTTTTCAGCGAAAACGACGGCAACGCCGCCGCGACGGCCGAGCTTTTCTACGGCCACGGCCGCAGTTGCGACGACTTCGTCTATCTCTTTCTCGGCTCCGCGATTGGCGGCGGCATCGCGATCAACGGCGACTGCCTGCGCGGCGCGTCGGGCAATGCGGGCGACATCGGCGTGATTCCGGTGCCGCCGAGCCGCCTGCCGTCCGCGCCGCAACCGGCCGGCCAGTGGGACATCCTGCTGTCGCGCGCATCGCTGAACGCGCTCGTGCGGCATCTCAACTACTGTGGCGCCGCGGCGGATAACCGCGTCGATCTGCAGGCTTGCATCGAGCGCAGTCTTCCCGCCGTCGACGAATGGATCGACGACTGCATCGAAGCGCTCGCGCCCGCCCTGCGCGCGACGCTCTGCGTGCTCGACGTGCCGATGGTCGTGATCGATTCCGACATCGACGGCGGCCTCCTCGACAAGCTCGTCGCACGTCTGTCGACGACGCTCGCCGCCAACGCGCCCGAAGCGCGCGGCACCCCGACGCTCGTGCGCGGCTCCTTCGGCCCGGATGCGGGCGCGATCGGCGCGGCCACGTTGCCGATGTTCTTCAACTTCTCACCGCGCGCGGCGATCCGCCACGCGGGCATCAAACCGCAGGAGATGAACCATGCCGCATGATGCTTCCAGCCGACCGCCGCTGCTCGAAATGCGCGGCATCAGCAAAACCTTTCCCGGCGTGCGCGCGTTGAACGACGTGCGTCTGTCGGTCTATCCCGGC
This sequence comes from Caballeronia sp. ATUFL_F1_KS4A, assembly GCF_023630905.1. Taxonomy (NCBI): domain Bacteria; kingdom Pseudomonadati; phylum Pseudomonadota; class Betaproteobacteria; order Burkholderiales; family Burkholderiaceae; genus Caballeronia; species Caballeronia sp. ATUFL_F1_KS4A. Next base: position 163,391 of record NZ_JALQEB010000035.1, read on the forward strand.
GAAGTGCATTCGCTGATGGGCGAAAACGGCGCGGGCAAATCCACGCTGATGAAAATCCTCTCGGGCGCGTATCAGGCCGATCCGGGCGGAGAAATCCTGATCGACGGCAAGACCGTCACCATCGACGGGCCGCTCGCCGCGCGCGCGCTCGGCGTCGCGGTGATCTATCAGGAACTGAGCCTCGCGCCGAATCTTTCCGTCGCGGAGAACATTTACGCGGGGCGCGAACTGCGGCGCGGCAGGCTCGTCGATCGCGCGGGCATGGAGCGCGGGTGCACCGACGTGCTCAAGCGTCTCGGTGCGAACTTCAAGCCGCATACGCTCGTCGGCGACCTGTCGATCGCGGAGCGGCAACTCGTCGAAATCGCGCGCGCCGTGCATGCTCACGCGCGCATCCTCGTGATGGACGAGCCGACCACGCCGCTCTCCTCGCGCGAAACCGATCGCCTGTTCGAGCTCGTGCGGCAACTGCGCGAGGAAGGCATCGCGATCATCTACATCAGTCATCGGATGGCGGAGATTTATGAACTGAGCGACCGCGTTTCGGTGCTGCGCGACGGCGCGTACGTCGGCACGCTGATGCGCGACGAACTCTCCGCCGACAGCCTCGTCAAGATGATGGTCGGCCGCGACATCTCCGGCTTCTACAAGAAGCAGCACGCGCCTTACGATCCGGGCAACGTCGTGCTGTCCGTGCGCGATATGGCGGACGGCAATCGCGTGAAAGGATGCAGCCTCGATCTGCACAAGGGCGAAGTGCTGGGCATCGCGGGACTCGTCGGCGCGGGACGCACGGAGTTCGCGCGTCTGATCTTCGGCGCGGAACCGGCGATACGCGGCGAAGTGTCGATGCACGGGAAGCCGCTCAAGCTGCGCACGCCGCGCGACGCGATCGATGCCGGTCTCGTCTATCTGACGGAAGACCGCAAGGGCCAGGGCCTCTTCCTCGACATGAGCGTGCGCGACAACATCAATATCACCGTCGCCGGACGCGATGCGAAAGCCGGCGTGATGGACCTGCCGCGCGGCAACGCGCGCGCGAAGGACGCGATCGCCGCGCTGACCATCCGCGTGCCGAACATGCGCGTGAACGTGGGCGCGCTGTCGGGCGGCAATCAGCAGAAGGTGCTGCTGTCGCGCCTGCTCGAAACCAAGCCCGAAGTGCTGATTCTCGACGAGCCGACACGTGGCGTCGATATCGGCGCGAAGTCGGAGATTTATCGAATCATCAACGATCTCGCGCGGTCGGGCGTCGGCGTGATCGTCATCTCGAGCGAGCTGCCGGAAGTGATCGGCGTGGCGGACCGCGTGCTCGTGATGCGCGAAGGCGAAATCGCGGGCGAACTCGGCGGCCATTCGGGCAAGCCGATTTCGCAGGAAGGGATCATCGAACTGGCGACGGGCTCGAAGGTCGCGCTCGATCAGGCGGCTTAAAGGATATCTGGAGAGAGACATGGCTAACACGACGAAACACCACGACAGCGCGCCGGTTGCGAAGGCGGAGAGCGTATCGCAGCGGCAGAACCGCATCGAGCATCGCGAACGCATGCAGGTGCTGATGCGAACCGCGGGCATGCTGCCCGTGCTGATCCTGCTGTGCATCGGCTTCGGCATCGTCACCGACGGCTTCTTCAGCTTCCAGAATCTGTCGATCGTCACGCAGCAGGCATCGATCAACATCGTGCTCGCGGCGGGCATGACCTTCGTGATTCTGACGGGCGGCATCGACTTGTCGGTCGGCTCGATTCTCTCGGCGGGCGCGGTCGCCGCACTGCTCGCATCGAACATTCCGGGATGGGGATGGCTCGGCATTCCCGCCGCGCTCGCCGTCGGTCTCGGCTTCGGCGTCATCAACGGATTGCTGATCGCGCTGCTCAAGCTGCCGCCGTTCATCGTGACGCTCGGTTCGCTGACCGCCGTGCGCGGTATCGCGCGGCTCATCGGTCACGATACGACGATCTTCAATCCGCAATTGCCGTTCGCGTTCATCGGCAACGACACGCTCTTCGGCGTGCCCTGGCTCGTCATCATCGCGCTGCTCGTCGTGCTGGTGTCGTGGTTCATCCTGCGACGCACGGTGCTCGGACTGCGCATCTATTCGGTCGGCGGCAATCCGGAAGCGGCGCGTCTTTCCGGCATCAAGGTTTGGGGCATCCAGCTTTTCGTCTACGCGATCTCGGGCCTGCTCGCCGGTCTCGGCGCCGTGATGTCGGCCGCGCGTCTCTACGCCGCGAACGGTTTGCAACTCGGCCAGTCGTATGAACTCGACGCCATCGCCGCGGTCATTCTCGGCGGCACGAGCTTCGTCGGCGGCGTGGGTTCGATCGTCGGCACGCTGGTCGGCGCACTCATCATCGCGGTGCTCTCCAACGGCCTCGTGCTGCTCGGCGTGTCGGATATCTGGCAGTACATCATCAAGGGCCTCGTGATCATCGGCGCGGTGGCGCTCGATCGTTACCGTCAGCGCGGCTCGGCTCGCACCTGATCTGGCTAAACCGGGCGCATTCGGGTCCGCTTGCGCCCGCCCTCAAAAATATGGACCACCCCGGAGACAACAACATGCGCAAACACAACAAGCTTTTCGCCAGCGTCGCACTCGCTCTCGGTTTCACGATGTCGCTATCCGCGCACGCCGCCGACAAGCAGTTGAAGTCCATCGGCATCACGGTCGGCTCGCTCGGCAATCCGTACTTCGTGACGATCTCGAGGGGCGCGGAAGCGAAGGCCAAGACGCTCAATCCGAACGTGAAGGTGACGGCTGTTTCGTCGGATTACGACATGAACAAGCAGTTCACGCAGATCGACAATTTCATTTCGGCGAAGGTCGACATGATCCTGCTGAACGCCGTCGATCCGAAGGCGATCGAGCCGGCGGTGAAGAAGGCGCAGAAGGCGGGCATCGTCGTGGTCGCGGTGGACGTCGCGGCGGCCGGCGCGGACGCGACCGTGCAGACCAACAATGTGCAGGCCGGCGAGATTGCCTGCGATTATCTGGCGAAGAAGCTCAACGGCAAGGGCAACGTGGTGATCGAGAACGGGCCGCAAGTGTCGGCGGTGATCGATCGCGTGAACGGTTGCAAGAGCGTGCTCGCGAAGAACCCGGGCATCAAGGTACTTTCCGACGATCAGGACGCGAAAGGCTCGCGCGAAGGCGGCATGAACGCGATGCAGGGTTATCTGACGCGCTTCCCGAAGCTCGACGGCGTGTTCGCGATCAACGATCCGCAAGCGATCGGCACGGACCTCGCGGCGAAGCAACTGCATCGGAACAACATCGTGATTACGTCGGTGGATGGCGCGCCCGATATCGAAACCGCGCTCAAGACCGACACGATGGTTCAGGCGTCGGCGAGCCAGGATCCGTGGGCGATGGCGCAGCAGGCGGTGAGCGTCGGCTACGATCTGATGAACGGCAAGAAGCCCGCCAACTCGACGATCCTGCTGCCGTCGACGCTCGTCACGCGCGACAACGTCGGCAGCTATAAGGGATGGTCGTCGCCGCGATGAGCGACACCGTCGCTATTTGATCGGCACCACGCGCAGCGCGCTCGGCTTGTCCGGCGCGCTCGACCGATCCACGACGACGAGCCGTTTGCGCGCGACGTCCACCGCCACGCCGCGCGGCGATTGCAGATCGTCGGCGATGACCGTCGCGCGGCCGCGCTTCGAGATGCTGCATACGGCGTGCGCGCCGCATTTCGTGAAGAGCCGGCCGTCGGGCGTCGCGGCCATCAGGTCGGGCGCATCGACGGTCGCGAAGACATCGCTCGCCGGCACGGGCGCGCTCGCCGCCCGCGCCGACTGCAAGTCCACCTGATAGATGCGGTTCGCGGCCTGATCGCTGATGTAGAGCGTGTCGCCGACCGTAGCCAAGCCGACCGGCTTGCCCAATCCGGTGACGATGTCGCGCTCGATCACCTGCCGCGGCGCCGTGCCACGCGTAATCACGCTGACGCCGCCTTCTGCCGGCGCGCCACCCTCCTCCATGAACCAGCTCGACAGAAACGTGCCGCCATCGAGCACGAGCAGGCCGACACGCCGCCGCGCGGAATTCGTGTCCGATGCGAGCGCGACCTGACCGCTCGGCGCGACATCGTAGATCGCGGCCGACGTGCCGAAGCCGAATTGCTCGACGAGCAGATGACCGTTCGGCGCGAACGCGATCTGGCTCAGGCTCGTGCGTTCGCCCTCGGCTGCCGGAATGCGCGCGTAGAGCGAAAACGCGGGCGCGTCCTCTTCGCCGATATGCGACGTCATCACGACGCCGTTGGTCCGGTCGTCGGTGACGAACACGGCGCCGTCCGAATCGCGCACTGCGACGCCGTTTGGCGTGCCCGCGAGCGGGACGGTTTGCACGGCCGCGTCCGGCGCGACGGAGCCGCACGCCGCGAGGAACATCGTCATTGCGATTGCCGCCATCAGCCGACGCTTCATGCACTTCTCCCGTCGATGAGCCCGGCGCAAGGGCGTCGGACCGAACGACCAATATAGCGCGGCTTGCGACAGGTCAATCCGGCGAAGCGTCGTATCCGCGCTTGAATGCGGACGCCCGGGCCGGCCGCTCCCATGCCGCCAGCCGTTGCAGCGCGACGAGTCCGAGCAGCGCGAGCGCGAGTCCCAACGTGAAATCAGCGTGTACGCCCGCACGGTCGACGATCGTGCCGCCGACCGCCGATCCCACCGCAATCGCCACCTGGATGATGCTCACGAACATCGCGGAACCCGCTTCGGGCAAGTCCGCCGTGCCGCGCTGAATCCACACGCTGAAGCACAGCGGCAAGGCGCCGAACGCAATGCCCCACAGCAGCATCCCCGCCGTTTCGCCGATGATCGAGTGCTCCAGCAGCAGCATCGACGAAATCGCGCCGAGCAGCAGCAACACCATCGCGGCGACCGACTTCTTGAGATGACCGGAGACGACCATCGACATCAGCGCATTCGAGAAGAAGCCGACGAGGCCGAAGCCGAAGAGCAGCAGCGTGATGGTGCTCAACGAGAAGTCCTGTTCGAGCAGCGGCGCAATGTACGTGTAGGTCGAGAAATGCGCGCCGAAAACGAGCGCGACCATCAGCATGCTCAATCGCGTGTGAGGACGCGCGAGCAGCTTTCTGAAATCGGCGATGCGCAACGCCGATGCCGACGGCAACGAAGGCACGAGCAGCGCCTGTGCAATCAGCGCCACGGCGACGAGTCCCGCCGTCGCCGCGAACGAGAAACGCCACGACGCGAACGACGCGATGAACGTGCCGAGCGGCACGCCGACGACCGTCGCGAGCGTCACGCCGGTCAGAATGGTCGCGGTGGCCTTCGCTGCATCTTTCGGCTGCACGAGTCGCGGCGCGGCGGCGGTCGCCAAAGTCCAGAAGCCGCCCAACGCGGCGCCGAGCATGGCGCGGCCCGCGAGCATGACCGGCAGATTGTTCGCGACGGCGCTGACGAGGTTCGCGATCAGAAGGACGGCGGTGAGGAGCAGGAAGACATATCGCCGATCCATTCGGCCCGCGCTGACGATGAGCGTCGGGGCGAATATCGCGGCCATGACGCCGGGCGTCGTCACCATGAGACCCGCGACGCCGGGCGACACGCCGAGATCGTGCGCGATCTGCGGCAGCAAGCCGACGGGCAGGAATTCGGCCGTCACGAACGCGAACGCGCTCACGGCCACGGCGATGACGGCGAGCCATTGGCGCATCGACGTCGAACGTCCTTCCGGCGATGCTGCAATTGCTGGTGTATCGATTTGCATGATGGCACTGAGGCTAGATTGGAGTTGGCCACTTTAAGCGCGCTTCCAATCGGGAAAAAGCCGTGTGCCTTGAACAGAGATGCCGGCGCGGACGAACAATGTCCGCGCCGGCTGCGTGAATCAGCCCTGCACGAATGCGAGCAGGTCTGCGTTGAGGACGTCCGCGTTGACGGTCAGCATGCCGTGCGAGAAGCCCGGATACGTCTTCAGCGTGCCGTTCTTCAGCAGCTTGATGGACTTCAGCGCGGCATCGGCGATCGGCACGATCTGGTCATCCTCGCCATGCAGAACGAGCGTGGGGACGGAGATCGACTTGAGATCTTCGGTCTGATCCGTTTCCGAGAACGCCTTGATGCCCTCGTAGTGCGCCTTGGCGCTGCCCATCATGCCCTGACGCCACCAGTTCTGGATGACGCCCTGATGCACCGTCGCGCCCGGGCGGTTGAAGCCGTAGAACGGACCTGCGGGCACATCGACGAAGAACTGCGCGCGGTTGTCCGCGAGCCCTTTGCGCAAACCGTCGAAGACGTCGATAGGCAGGCCTTCCGGGTTGGCTTCCGTCTTCAGCATGAGCGGCGGCACAGCGCTCACGAGGACCGCCTTCGCGACGCGTCCCGCCGGTTCGCCGTGCTTCGCGACATAGCGGGCGACTTCACCGCCGCCCGTCGAATGTCCGATATGGATTGCGTTGCGCAGATCGAGCGCCTCGACGACCGCGAAGGCGTCGGCGGCGTAGTGATCCATGTCGTGACCGTCCGAGACTTGCGACGAGCGGCCGTGTCCGCGCCGGTCGTGCGCGATCACGCGATATCCCTTCTGGACGAAAAACAGCAATTGCGCGTCCCAATCGTCGGAAGAAAGCGGCCAGCCGTGATGGAAAACGATGGGCTGCGCGTCCTTCGGGCCCCAATCCTTGTAGAAAATTTCGACGTTATCTTTGGTCGTGACGAACGGCATGACAATCCTCTCTCGTTGATGGGATGGAGCGGGATGCCGGCTGGGCGGATCGCTCAGCCGGCTGCGACGTTCTCGCGGGTAGAACAGTACACGTTTGCCCATTTTGTTGCCCAATCGTGCGCCGGGCATGCCGATTATGTGCGGACAGAAATGTCATCGGTGCGACATCGTAATATATTCCCGGATATAGCCCATTTCGCGCGACCCCATGTTTCGAGGAATCATGTCGTCATCGAGCCAGAGCAATTCGAGTAGCCCATATATCGAGATCGGCGGCGCGGTGCAAAGGCCGCTGACGCTCGACGTCGCCGCAATGCGCGAATTCGGGCGCGTGAGCATCGAACCGTTCGATCTCGTGTGCTTTTCGACGGGCCGCTACATTCGACCGATGGGAAGCTATCGCGGCGTGCCATTGCGCGTGCTGCTCGACGCCGCGGGCGTGCGCCGGCCGAACAACACCGATTTCAAGCGCACCGTGTTCCTCGCGCACGCGCACGATGGCTATGCGGTGACGTTCTCCTGGCACGAGCTTTTCAATACGCCGATCGGCGCGCAGGTGATTGTCGCGTACGAGTGCGAGGATCGCGAACTTGGCATCGAGGACGGATTGCCGGTGCTCGTTTCCGGCGCGGACACGGTGCGCGCGCCGCGCCATCTGAAGCGCCTCGTGCGCGTCGATGCCCACGTTCTGGGTGCGTCGCATCGATGAACGGATCGGCCGATCGCATGCTGTTCGCGCGGGAAATCGGCGCGACGATCACTTCGGCGAAGGAAGTCGCGCTTGCGCGAGGCGTTGAGACGACGTGTGCGCCGGGTTGTCCGCGATGTGAGGATTTTGTGATCCGGTATCCGGACACGCCCTAGATCGCCGCGCACAGACCGAGACTCGCGCTCGTTCGTTCCAAACTCAGAATTTCCCACTCGAATAGGCGCCTCGCATCTCGCGAGGCGTTTCTTCTTTCAGAGTTATCCGTATGAATTTTCAGTTAAGGATGGCTGAAAATTCGGAGTTCTCTGCCGCTAAGCAGTGGCGCGCAGACGCTGACCCCGCCGACTCAATCCCGAAAAGAATCATGAATAAGGGTTTTTACAAACTCGTCTATAGCCGCGTGCGGCATATGCTCGTCGCCGTCGCGGACTTCGCCAGCGCTCATCGCACCGCGCCCGGCGCGCGTCGTCCCGCGACGCGCTCTCATCACGCCGGGCCCGTGCCCGCATTGCGCGCGCTCGTTCTCGCCGCGATGGTCCTTATCGGCAATGTCATCCTGAGCGCGCCGTCAATTGCACAGATAGTCGCGGTGCCCGGCTCGGGCGCTCAAGTCATACAGACGCAAAACGGGTTGCCGCAAGTCAATATCTCGCGACCCAGTTCGGCGGGCGTGTCGGTCAACAATTATTCACAATTCGACGTCCAGCGCCAGGGCGCGATTTTGAATAACGCTGCAACCATCACGCAGACGCAACAGGCCGGATACGTGAATGGCAATCCGAATCTGACGCCCGGTCGTGAGGCGCGGATCATCGTCAATCAGGTGCAGAGTAATTCGCCGTCGCAATTGCGCGGGTATCTCGAAGTGGCGGGATCGCGCGCAGAGGTGGTCGTCGCGAATCCGCAAGGGATTCTGGTCGACGGCGCGGGTTTCATTAATACGTCCCGAGCCGTGTTGACGACCGGAACGCCGAATTTCGGGCCATCGGGGAATCTGACGGGCTTCAACGTCACAGGCGGGACGATCACGGTACAAGGCGCCGGTCTCAATGTGACGAACGTCGATCAGGTCGATCTGTTGAGTCGCGCTATTCAAGCCAACGCGGCGATTTATGCGAACAACCTGAACGTGGTCGCGGGCGCGAATCAGATCGATCACGACACGCTCAACGCTACGCCGATCGCGGGCACTGGTCCGGCGCCGTCGGTGGCGATCGACGTCGGCGCGCTCGGTGGCATGTATTCGAATCGCATCTATCTCACATCCAACGAATACGGTGTGGGCGTCAGCAATCGCGGGATTCTGGCGGCGCAGGCCGGCGATCTGACGCTCAAGTCCAATGGCCAGCTCGTGCTCGCCGGAACGACGAACGCAAGCGGGAGCATGAGCGTACGCGAACAAGAGCCTGACGTATCGCTTGCCGCCGAGTTACTCGCGCGAAGGAAAGGAAGTGCGCGCGAAGTTGCAGCGTGTGGGCGTGTATCGGGAATCGGGCCATGAACACTTGAACGGGTGTCTGGCGGTGCCGGTGGCGGATCTCGATTCGGGCGCGGGGTTTGGCACAGTCCGACAGATGTACGGGCGTCGGATCGCAGCGGGTCACAAGATTCCGGCGAGCCAGCCGCGGCATATGTACCCGGCGTCGCGCTCATAGCAAGCCAAGCGGCGGACCTACCGTTATCGCATGGTGGTGCTCGCCCCTACCCTCTCGTTGCTGGTTCCCGGTGGCAAGCCATCCCTTCCGCTACGTAACGACATCCCACCGCCAATATTTACCGGGCACACTCTTCCGCGTCGATGACATCGCGATCGGCAACGCTAGAACGCGCGCGGCTTCGACGGCAAGCAGATGCTAACGGGCGAGCGCGACTTCCACTGGCGTAACGAAATGCAAGCGCCGCTCGGGCAGTCGCGCCAATCTCTCTACCCGATCATCGATCGTCCGCGATGACCACCTCGCGCCTCCCGTCAGCCCGAGCCACATGCACGTCGCAAACACGGCCTTGCACATTCCCCGATGCCGTCCTATCCGGACAACCGATAACGCCCGCAAGCCCCTCGTCAAACGCCCCTCCGATTTCCTTCGTGTATCCTCTCGGGCATGGCGACGACCCTGAAAACACCGGAAAACGCATCAGACACCGACGCGGCGAACCAGCCGATCGAAGTGCGCTTTCGCATGCGCGTCACGAAAGGCGAGACCATCGCCATCGGTCCGGGCAAGGTGTCGCTGCTCGAAGCGGTGCGCAAGCACGGCTCGATATCGGCGGCGGCGCGCAGCCTCGACATGTCGTACCGGCGCGCGTGGCTGCTCATCGACGAGCTCAATCGCTCGCTCAAATCGCCCGCGACCATCTCCGAACAAGGCGGGCAAAGCGGCGGCGGCTGCGTGCTGACGCCCGTCGGCGAAAGCATCGTGCGGCTTTATCGCGATGTCGAAACACAGGCGCAAGCCGCGTGCGCCGAGCAGATCGAATCGCTCACGCAGTTGCTCAAGCCCTAACCGTGTCGTAAGCAGAACGCCGACGGCGGCGGCGCGCTCGCCTGACCGCCACGCGCGCCAATCATGAGCCGTCCGACGAACTCCACGAAACTCGCGACGCTCGCGGTGCGCAACGGCGAATACTCGACGCCATGCCGGTCGCAGACGCGCTTGAGCATGCTCATCGAATCGTGATCGATGCAATCGACGGGAAACAGCACGACATCCGCGTTCGGCAGCGCGGCCGCGAGCAAGCCCTTGCGATCTTCGATGCCGCCGTCATGGACGATCAGCTCGCCGCCCGCAGCCTCCACCAGCGCCTTCAGCACCGCATTCGAATTCGGCCTTCCGCCGACATAGACGATGCGCCTGCCGCTCACCCATTCCATCGCGCGTCGGCGCACGTCGGGGCGATCGCAGGCACCGAGCGTCGCGCGTTCCAGCGCCGCGCACTCGGCCTGTACGACCTTCAGCAGCGCCTGAACTTCGGCCAGCTTGTTGCGCAATGCGCGTGTCTCGTCCTCGTCCCGGAGCGCGCGCTGCTCGGCGGCTTCGCGGCGGCTCGTGTGCAGCGCGAGCCTGCGTTCACCGTCCTCGATTTTTTCGCGCAGGCGCTCGACTTCGGCTTCGAGCTGCGCCGTCGGCATATCCGCCTTGCGTTGCCCGAACGCTGCGAGTTGCAGCGCGTGCTCGCTCGCCTGTCTGACGGACGCATCGCGTTCCGCGCTCAGTTCGAAAAGACGCGCCTGCTGCCGATCGATCTTTTCCCTAAGCTCCTGATTCTCCGCTTCGAGCGCGACGAGCCGCCGGATATCCGCGCGATTCGCCGCGCCGACGAGATGCGACAGCATATGAAGTTCGCCGAACGCGGACTGGCGCACTGCGATCGTCGCGTGCGGATGCGACATCACCGCCCAGTACGCGGGCGGAATATCGCCGGACTTCAGCGCCTCGTTCCACAGATCGAGCAGCGCCTGCGTATCGCGCGCGGCGTCGAAACGGCGGATCGCGCCTGAATAGCGTTCGTCGAGCGCCTTGTTCAGCGCCTTCGCGCCCGCGCCGCCCGCGATCGCGAGTTCGACAGCGGCGTGATGAATCTCCAGATCGCTCGCGTGATGGCGGTCGAGATCGGTGAATCTGGGCACGAGCTTGCGTAGCTCGCCCGTCGAAAGACAAGTGCCGATCACCGAGCAATGCAGATGCGAATCCAGTTCGGCAAGACGCGCGCGACGACGCGAGGCGCGAAGATCGGATTCGGTCGGCTGACAGCACGCATCGCGTAGGCCGGGCGCGCTCGAGCGTGCAAGTTGAAACGGAGGGGTCCGCATGATCACCTCGTGCTTTCGTGTTTCGCAATATACCATCGAATATAACGATGACTCAAAGCCGAGGCGATGCGCGAGTCGGGGGCCGTATCCCGCGCGCGCGGTCCGGACACGGCGTATCCTTGTGTCCTTCGGCGCGTCAGGCCGGCCGGACAAGGCCGCGTCCGCAAGGCACGCAGCCGGACATTTCCCATCGCGACGAATTGCTCAACAGGAGAATCTGAATGGCCAGGGTTGAAGTCAAGGTTCCGCAGCTTTCCGAATCCGTCACCGAAGCGACGATGTTGCCGTGGAAGAAAAATGCGGGCGACGCCGTGGCGCAGGACGAAATCCTCATCGAGCTGGAAACGGACAAGGTCGTGCTCGAAGTGCCCGCGCCATCGGCCGGCGCGATCGTGGAAGTGCTGAAGAAAGCAGGCGACATCGTTCACGCGGACGAAGTCATTGCGGTCATCGATACGGACGCGAAGGCATCGGCATCGGCATCGGCGCCCGCGTCTGCACCCGCTCCCGCTCCCGCGTCTGCCCCGGCGCCTGCGCCTGAAAAGCCCGCCGCCGCGTCAGGTCAGAAGGCCGATTTCGACGTGATCGTCATCGGCTCCGGGCCCGGCGGCTATATCGCCGCGATCCGCGCCGCGCAGCTCGGCCGCAAGGTGGCGTGCGTCGAGGAATGGATCAACCACGCCGGCAAGCCGAAACTCGGCGGCACCTGTCTGAACGTCGGCTGCATTCCGTCGAAGGCGCTGCTCGCGTCATCGGAGCAATTCGAGAAGGCGCAACTCCATTTCGACGAGCTCGGCATCAACCTGGACAACCTTTCCGTCGATGTCGGCAAGATGGTCGGCCGCAAGGAAGCGATCGTCGAGAAGATCACGGGCGGCGTCGAGTTCCTCTTCCGCAAAAACAAGATCACTTGGATCAAAGGTCACGGCAAGCTCGCGGGCAAGGACGGCGCGAACTTCAGGATCGACGTCGGCGGTGAAACGCATACCGCGCAGCATGTGATCATCGCGACGGGCTCGAAGGCGCGGCATCTGCCGAACGTGCCGGTCGACAACAAGATCGTCTCCGACAACGAAGGCGCGCTCGCCTTCACGTCCGTGCCGAAGAAGCTCGCCGTGGTCGGCGCGGGCGTGATCGGGCTGGAGCTCGGCTCCGTGTGGCGCAGGCTGGGCGCGGAAGTGACGATTCTCGAAGCGCTGCCCGAATTCCTCGGCACGACCGACTCCGCGCTGCAAAAGGAGGCCGCGAAGCTCTTCAAGAAGCAAGGTCTCACGATTCATCTCGGCGTGAAAATCGACGGCGTGAAGACGACGGATTCGAGCGTCTCGATCTCCTACAAGGACAAGGACGGCAACGCGCAGACGCTCGACGCGGATCGTCTGATCGTGTCGATCGGCCGCGTGCCGAACACGGACGATCTCGGTCTCGATTCCATCGGCTTGTCGGTCGATGAACGCGGCTTCATTCCGGTCGACGGCCATTGCGCGACGAAAGTCCCGAACGTCTACGCGATCGGCGATGTCGTGCGTGGCCCGATGCTCGCGCACAAGGCGGAGGACGAAGGCGTGCTGGTCGCGGAGATCATCGACGGGCAGAAGCCGCACATCGACTACAACTGCATTCCGTGGGTGATCTACACGCATCCGGAAATCGCGTGGGTCGGGCAGACGGAGCAGGCGCTGAAGGCGGAAGGCCGCGCATTCAAGGCCGGCCAGTTTCCGATGCTCGCCAACGGCCGCGCGATGGGCATCGGCGAAACGGACGGCTTTATCAAGATCCTCGCCGATGCGAAAACCGACGAGATTCTCGGCGTGCACATCATCTCGGCGAACGCGTCGGATCTGATCGCGGAAGCCGTCGTCGCGATGGAGTTCAAGGCGGCGAGCGAGGATATCGGGCGCATTTGCCACCCGCATCCGTCGCTGTCGGAAGTGATGCGCGAAGCGGCGCTCGCCGTCGACAAGCGCGCGCTGAATATCTAAACGCGCCGCGCCATCCACACGCGCAACAGCGAGTAAAGCCGGTCGATGTCGATCGGCTTCGCCAGATAATCGCTCGCGCCCGCCGCGAGACATTGCTCCTGATCGTCCTTCATCGCCTTCGCGGTGATCGCGATCACCGGCAGCTTCTTGAAGCGCGCGTCCTCGCGGATACGCCGCGTCGCTTCGAGTCCGTCCATGCCGGGCATCATCACGTCCATCAACACGACGTCGATGTCCGGATTCTTGTCGAGCGCCTCGATTGCCTCGAAACCGTTGCGGCCGATATCCACCTTCAATCCCTGATGCTCCAGCGCGCTCGATAGCGAGAAGATGTTGCGAATGTCGTCGTCGACGAGCAAAACGCGGCGGCCATCCAGCACGCGGTCGCGCGAGCGCGAAACATGCAGCATCGCCTGACGATCCGCGGAAAGATCCGTCTCGACCTTGTGCAGGAACAGCGTGACTTCATCGAGCAGACGCTCGGGCGAACGCGCGCCCTTGATGATGATCGACTGCGAGTAGCGCATCAGTTCCGCTTCCTCGTCGTGCGTCAGATTGCGGCCCGTGTAGACGATCACCGGCGGGAACGAATACGCGTCGATCGCGGCCATCTGGCGCAAGAGGTCGCCGCCCTGCATATCGGGCAGCTTCAGGTCGATGATCATGCAATCGAAGATCGTCGTCTTCAGCAGTTCGAGCGCGTCGCGGCCGAACTCGACCGGCGTGATCTCCACGTCCGTATCGCTGATGAGTTCGACGATGCTCTGACGCTGACGCGCATCGTCCTCGACGAGCAGCACGCGCTTGATCTTCTGGCTGCTCTTCTCTTCGAGGCGCTGGAAAATCGCCGTCAGTTGCTCGCGCGTCGTCGGCTTCACCGCGTAACCGATCGCGCCGAGATGCAGCGCGGCCTCGCTTCTGTCCGACGCCGACACGACATGCACCGGAACGTGCCGCGTTTTCGGATTCGCCTTCAGTTCCTGCAGCAGCACGAGCCCCGAGCGGTCGGGCAAGGCGATGTCGAGCAGGATCGCGTTGGGCGCGCTGTCCTGCGCGAGCTTGAGCGCCTCGCGCGCCGTGCCGCTCACGATGCATCGATAACCCAGTTCGTGCGCCAGATCGAGCAGCACTTGCGCGAAGCCCGGCTCGTCTTCGACCACGAGCACGAGACGTCGGCCGGGCGTGACATCGAAGCGATCGTCGTCGATGACGTGGAGCGCTTCGATCGGCGCCTCTTCTTCGACGACCACGGGCGCGGGCGCTTCCGCTACGGCGCTCGGCAACGCGTCGGACGCGCCGTAGACGAGCGGCATCGTCAGCGTGAACGTGCTGCCGGCGCCCTGCGCGCTGCGCACCGCGATATCGCCGCCGAGCAGATGCGCGAGACTGCGCGAAATCGACAAGCCGAGACCCGTGCCGCCGTAGTGACGGCTCGTGGTGCCGTCGGCTTGCTGGAACGCTTCGAAGATCGCTTCGAGCTGATCCGGCGCAATGCCGATGCCGGTATCCGTCACGACGAACTGCACCGCGCCCTCGCCTGCGCGCTTGAGCGTGAGCGAGACCGCGCCCGCATCCGTGAACTTGACCGCGTTCGACAGCAGGTTCTTCAGAATCTGTTCGAGACGGCGGAAATCGGTCGTGAGCGTCGGATAGTCGTCGATATCGTTGCGCAGTTCGAGCCGGAGCTTCTTCTGCCGCGCGAGCGGATCGAAGGTGCGCGCAAGCGAATCCATGATGCGCTGCAAGGGCACGTCCTCGATATGCAAATCGAGCTTGCCCGCCTCGACCTTCGAGAGATCGAGAATGTCGTTGATGAGATTGAGCAGATCGTTGCCCGCGGAGTAAATCGTCTGCGCGTACTTGACCTGGTCTTTCGTCAGATTGCCGGGCTTGTTCTCCGACAGCAGCTTCGCGAGAATCAGCGAACTGTTCAGCGGCGTGCGCAGTTCGTGCGACATGTTCGCGAGAAACTCCGACTTGTAGCGGCTCGCGCGCTGCAGCGCTTCGGCGCGCGTTTCGAGTTCGCCCTGCGCGGCATTGAGCGCGACGTTGCGTTCGTCGAGCACGCGCGCCTGTTCCGCGAGCCGATCGTTGGTCTGTTCGAGTTCGGCCTTCTGATTCGCCAGATAAACGTGCGCCTGCGAAAGCGCGGTCGTCTGCTGTTCGAGTTCCTCGTTGGTCGTGCGCAGTTCTTCCTGCTGCATCTGCAGCTCTTCGTTCAACTGCTGCGTTTCTTCGAGCACGCGTTGCAGGCGCTCGCGATACTGCGCCGCCTCGACGAAATCGCCGATATTCCCCGCAATCGACTTCAGGAACTGCTCGTCGCGTTCGGTCAGCTTGTGCATCGCGCCCAGTTCGATGGCGCCGTTCGCCTGGCCTTCGTTCTCTATCGGCACGATCGCGAGACTCGCGGGCGCGCTCGCGCCGAGCGCCGATGTCACCTTCCAGTAACCAGCGGGCACGTCGTTCATGCTCGTCAGCTTGCGCGCGTGCACCGCCTGCCCGACGAGGCTTTTCACGCCCGCGAGCGATTCGGGAACCGGCGCGCTGTCGGGATCGAAGCCGAAGCTCGCGGTGCGCTTCAACGCGCCGTCGGCTTCGAGCACATAGAACGCGCCCATCGAAATCTTCAGGTAATCCGCGAGAAAATCGAGGATCGTCTGACAAAGCTGATCGAGCGATTGCCGGCCGATGACCCTCTCTGCAAGCAGCGTCTGCCCTTCGCGCAGCCAGGCCTGTTCCTGAAGCGCGCGCGTCTGCCGTTCCTGCTCGCCGATCGCCGCGCCGAACGCGCTGGAAAGCTGCATCAATTCGCGTCTGCCGAAGATTGCGAGAATCACGGACAGCGCGAGACTCAGGATCAGGAAGACGACGACGGTGATCGTCGTGAGCTGTTTCGCCGATTCCACGCGCTGCAGCCGCAAGGCCTGCTCGATGTTGAGAAACGCGAAAAGCTCGCGCTCGGTCTCCGCGCGTTCGGCCGATCCGCGCCCCGCGCGCACCAGCGGAACGGAATCCTGCGCGCGGCGGCGGGCATCGATGAGCTCGTCGGCGACCTTGTCCCACTGCGTCTGCAAGGCGCGAATGCGAATCAGGCGATCGACTTGCGGCGCGTTGTCGGAGACGAGATCGGCGAGCGTGTCGATATCGGCGCTGAGCTTCGGCTTCGCGGTGTCATACGGCGCGAGAAAGCTCTCGTCGCCGGTAATCAGATAGCCGCGAATCGCGCTTTCCTTCTCGCTGACGAGCCGGCCGATTTCCTGCGCATTGCCGATCACGCGCTCCGAATGCTCGACCCAGTTGATGCCCGACAGCAGATACAGCACGAGCGCGACGAACGCGACGGCCGTCACGACGCCCGTTCCGAGCGGCAGCGCGATGTTGCGAAAGAGGATGCGACGAAAGCTGGCCTCGTCGACGCCGGACCGCAATGGCATAAACAGCTCCGATGTGGCGTGAAGGTCGCGTGCCGGGCAGATGTCTGGAAGCGGCCCGCACGACGGCGACGATCGCGAAAGTTGTAGTTCTTGTTTCAGCCGCTGCGCATGATACCCGGTTCGCCTGCGCCGCGTAGCGGGCCTCCGGCGCGCTCGCGAAGCGTCGCATCGCTTCCTTTCAGCACATTCGTTCGAATGCTTTCATCGCGCTGAACGCCTGTGCGGAGCGCCCGCTCATCGCGCGTCGAGAACTATTTTTTTCCGCATTGCGTTTATTAATTATAGGTACATATAATAAACCAGCGTCGAAACCGGTGGGCCCCCGCTTCGCGTGAACACCGGCATGTCGCCGGCCTGGTGACAATGGACGGCGAAGCGCCGTCGACAACGAGGAGTTGGTCATGTCGCAAGCAGAGCTTCACACCGGCCCGGCATTCCCGCCGCGCGCCGGGCATTCGACGGCGTCCGATCGGGGCGATGCGTGGAGCGGGAGCGTGCCTGTCGAGGAGTTCATCGACGGGCACCGCTTCTCGCGCTTTCAATGGACGCTGATGGGCGTGTGCTTTCTGATCGTGCTGATCGACGGCATGGACACGGCGGCCATCGGCTATATCGCGCCGGCGCTCGTCAAGGGCTGGGGCATCACGAAGGGCGCGCTCGCGCCCGTTCTAAGCGCCGCGCTCTTCGGGCTCGCGGCGGGCGCGGTCGTTTCCGGGCCGGCGGCGGATCGCTTCGGACGGCGCGCGGTGCTCATCGCCGCGACCGCCTTCTTCGGCGCGATGAGTCTCGCGACCGCGTTCTGCGGCTCGGTCGAATCGCTCGTCACGCTGCGCTTTCTGACCGGCATCGGTCTGGGCGCGGCGATTCCGAACGCGATCACGCTCGTCTCCGAATACGCGCCGGCAAAGAGCCGCTCGATCATCGTCAATACGACGTATTGCGGCTTCACGGTCGGCGCGGCGCTCGGCGGCTTCATTTCATCGTGGCTGATTCCCGCATTCGGATGGCATAGCCTTTTCGTCGTCGGCGGCGTGGTGCCGCTCGTGCTCGCGCTGTTCGTCGCGATGCTCGTTCCGGAATCGGTGCGCTATCTCGTCAAGCGCGGCGCGTCCAAAGAGAAAATCTGGGCGCCGCTTTCGAGGATCGCGCCGCTCGATCTCGCGCGCATCGATTCGTTTCGTCTGTCCGAGCGCACGCAAACGCACGCGAAATCGTCGGTCGGCGCGATTCTCTCGCGCAATTTCGTCGTCGGCACGCTGATGCTGTGGCTCGTGTACTTCATGGGCCTCGTCATCTTCTATCTGCTGATGAGCTGGATGCCGCTGCTCATGAACGAAGCCGGCTTCACGCCCGAGCGCGCCGCGCTGCTCACCGCGCTCTTTCCGCTCGGCGGCGGCATCGGCACGATCGCATCGGGGTGGCTGATGGATCGCTGGAACGCGAACGTCGTCGTGATGCTCGGTTATCTGCTGACCGCCGTGCTGATCTTCGTGGTCGGGCAGGCGATCGGCAGCATCGGGCTCGTGAGCGCGCTGATCTTTCTCGCCGGCACGACGATGAACGGCGCGCAATCGTCGATGCCCTCGCTCGCCGCGATGTTCTACCCGACGCAAAGCCGCGCAACCGGCGTTTCGTGGATGTATGGCGTCGGGCGCTTCGGCGGCATCGCGGGCGTCGCGCTCGGCGGATTGTTCGCGCAGTGGAAGCTCGGCCTGCCGGCGGTGTTCGCGCTGCTCGCCGTGCCTTCCGTGATCGCGGGCATCGCGCTGTTCGTGAAGCTGAAGGCGCACCCGGAGACGGAACGCGCGTGATTCTCGCGGGCCGCGCACGACGCGCGGTCCGCATCATCTCTTTGAAACGACAGGAAGCAAAGATGAGTCAGGAACTGGAAGTGTTGACCGGCAAGCTGCATGGCCTCACCGCCGCGCTCAGCGTGATCGCGGCGGCGTTGCCGCAACAGGCATCGGCGGATGTGCAGGAAACATTGCGCGACATGATCGGCGAAACGGCATCGTCGGACTTGCCCGGCGCGACGCTCGCATCGATGCATTCGACCATCGCGCAAGTGATCGAGTCGATGGAAATCGGTTTGCGGCGCTGAACCTTGCTTTTATGCGGCGCGTGCGGAGCGCGTCGTCTTCGGCTTCGCGACCTTCTTCGCGCTGGCCGGAGATGACGCGCTCGCCTGCGCCTCCAGACCGCCGACGATGAAGTTCGTCAACTGCTCCAGCGTTTCGTTCGCGTCCCACGGATCGCACGCGCCCTTGGCGAGCACGTCGAGACGATGCGTGTCGGAGAACGCGTAGAGATATGCGCCGATCATCATGGTCACACGCCAGTAGAGATCTTTCGCGGGCAGGCCGGGCAGCGCGGCGCGCAGCGCTTCGACGTAGGCATCGGTCGAATCGCCGTAAGCGGTGCTGCGCAGGCTGTACGAGATTTCGGGCGGCTCCGTGTGCAGGCGCGCCTGCAGACGAATGAACGCGCGGCCGCCGTCCGTCTTGCGCAGCGCGACGAGCGGCAGCAGAAACGCGCGCACGATATCGCGCACGTTCGCCTCTTTTCCATCGATCAGTTCATTGAGCAGCGTCACGCGCTCTTCGGAGATCAGCATCGCGCGGCGCAGGAACACCTGCTCGAAAAGCTGCTGCTTGGTGCCGAAGTAATACGTGATGAGCGCCTGCGTGACGCCGCACGACGCGGCCACTTCCTTGAGCGATGTGCCCGCGTAACCGCGCTGCGAGAAATCGACCTCGGCTGCGTCGAGGATGTTCTCACGTTGATTGATATTGCCCGCCGGGCGGCCGAGCCGCTTGCGCTTGCTCGATGCGCCGTGTGCGCGGACGTGAGTGGTGTCGTCTTTCGTCATGCCTGAGCGATGCTGCCGATGAAGTGAGAAGCCGGTTCGCTTCGTATTCTACGGGCGTTTGAGGCATGCTCCAGCGAATTCGTCGGAAAAGGCGAAGTGGCCCGCGCGCCGTTCGAAGCGAACGGGCCACGTCAATCGGCGCTAGTTGCAATATCCCTGCGATGCGTACGTGCCGCCGCCCGGCGCGGCGGTCGAACACAGCGTGTTCAGCAGCGACGCGATGTTGCCTGCTCCGTAATTGCCATAAGTCGCGTTCGGATACTGCGTGTTCTGACGGAACTGCGACGCGTAGTTGTCCTTGATCGCGTTCGGATCGGACGAACCCCAGGACGTCACGCCGATGATCGACAGATTCGACGCATTGCCGATGACCGCGCCCCCGGAAAGCACGGCATCGCGCGGCCTGAAGTTGACGATCCACGGTCCGCCGCTTGCGCCGCTCGTGAGATTGCTGCCCTGCCAGAGTTGCGATGCGCCGCTCACGGTCGTCGTATAGGCCGGGCCATCGGTGCGCTGCATGATCGCGCCGCCGTCGAGCAAGGTCGGATAGCCGAAGGTCGTGACGGCGGCTGTCTGAAGATTCCCGGTCTTCGGCGACGATATGAAGGAATAGTTGTTCCAGCCATAGCTCAAATAGCCGGTGATATCGCCGATAAACTGATTCGACGCGTTCTTCGCGATCGCGATCACGGCGATGTCGTTGTTGCGCGCCGAGCCCGAGCCGGTATCGGTGCCGTTCGCCCACGCCGATGGCCGCACGAGTGCCGCCCAGTTCCACGTTCCATAAGGCGCGATCTGAGCAGACGTGGCGCCGGACGCGCCGTAGTGTCCGGGGCGGAATTGCCAGTTCGAGAACAGCGAACTTCCGCTGCCGAAGCTCTGGATGCAGTGCGCCGCCGTGACGATCACACTTCTGCGAATCAGGCTCGCGGTGCAGTAGCCGGCGCTGAAGGTGAGCTTGCCGATCGCCCGATACGGATACGTCGTGCTGAGATAGTTCGCGCTCGTGGTGCCCGCCGCGCTCTGGTTGCCGTCCTGCACGCGGCCGGTCGAATAGGGTATGCCGAAGGTGCCATACGCTCTCGTCTGCGCATTGCTCACGATGCCGGCCGGCGTGTTGACGCCCGGCGTATAAGGCCCGGCGCTGGTTTCCGGCATGATCGCGGATGTGTCCGGCGGCGCGAGCACATTGACGACCGGCTTAAGATTCGACAGATCCGCCGGCGCCTCGCGCGATGCCGCCGGATTCGGATTCACCACGGCTTCGTCGTCTGCATGAGCGACGCCTGCGCTCGCCATCGACAGAGCGACAAGCGCCGTCGCCTCCACGCACGCGACTCGTTTCGATCTCTTCATGACACCCTCCGGTTGAAAGATACGATGTGTCGGCTGACGCATCGATCCGCCGTTCTTTGGTATTCCTAAGTCTTATGAACAACACTGGGCCGGCTTGTCGATCTTGCGTTCGTGTTCTGATTCGTCGGATGCTTGGCTGCGCGCTTTGCTTCGACGAATGCGCGCGCGTCTATGCAATAGATCAGGAAAGCGAACGATAAATAACTCTAGTTCAAATTTGCGCCAATCTCGATCCCGGTCTTTGATCAGCGGATAGAGACGATATCCCCGTCCGATTGACCGGTCGTGCGCTTGGAGTGCGGTCTACGGCACAGAGCGCGTTTGACGCTTCGCATCCATACAGATAGCCTACATTCACCTTTCTACGGAAGCCAGCAACGGGTGCGCGATACGCGTGACATTCGGCATCGCGAAGATTCATCGACATGCGATGCATCTGCTGGCTGGCCGCCGCGCCTGCGCGCGATTCTGACGTGCAAGACCGGGACGAGCGTATGAACTTACGACGCTTCCGGCCGTCCGCAAACGTTCTCTGAGCGCTCGCGCACTGCGCGAAATGACGACGCCCTCGCGCCCGGTTAATTACCGCACAGAACGCACCGTACAGCCTGTCATTCTTGCCCCACATCGCGTTCGACTCTGCATCCGACGCGTGGCGAAGAAACACTACAAGGGGCACAAATGAGCAATCCTAAAAAATTCAAATTGAATACTGCGATCAAACTCAGCGTCATCGTGATCGCGGCGGCCATGTCGAATTTCGCGTCCGCGCAAACGACGGGGAATCCTTGCAACCAGACTTCCGAGGGATGCGTGCCGCTCGGCACGAGCGCCGTGATGATGGTTGCGGCGGCGGACTCGCAGACGCGCGTATCGCCGACGACGGATCCGACCGTCGAAACGGTGTCGGCGGTCGTGCCGTTGCTCGAGGGCGGTCGCGGTGGCGAGGGATCGCCTGGAGCGGCTTCGGGCGGCGGAAATTCGAGTGGCTCGGGATCGGGTGCGGGTGCGGGCGCGGGCGGCGGTCAAGGCTCGTCCAGCAGCGGTCCGGGCGCGACGGCGGGGGCTGGCGGAAGCACGAGCGGCGGAGGCACCGGAACCGGCACAGGATCGGGTGGAACAGGTAACGGCAGTCAGGGCGCTGGAGATTCCGGTGGCGACTCCGGCGGGGACTCGGGCGGCGATTCGAGTGGACATGGGCACCATGGTCACGGGCACGGGCATGGCGATGGCGATGGCGATGGTGACGGCGACGGCGATGGGCATGGCCACGGTCATGGACATGGCCACGGCGATGGTGACGGTGATGGCCACGGTCATGGTCATGGTGACGGACACGGTGATGGCCACGGCGATGGTCATGGTGATGGCCACGGCGATGGACATGGTGATGGCCACGGCGACGGACACGGCGACGGACACGGTGATGGCCACGGGGATGGACACGGCGTAGGGCATGGCGACGGTCACGGCGATGGTCATGGTGACGGCCACGGCGTAGGTCACGGCGATGGCCATGGCGACGGCCACGGCGATGGTCATGGCGACGGCGGTCATGGCGGAGTTGGTCACGGAGACGGCGGTCATGGCGACGGCGGCCATGGCAACGGTTCGCCTGGCGGCCACGGTAGCGGTAACGGCAATGGCGGCGCAGCCGGTGGTCACGGTGGCGGCGGTCAAGGCGGTGGCAACGGCGGCAATGGCGGCGGCGGTCACGGCGGTGGTGGAAGCGGCGGCGGTAGCGGTGGCGGCGGCGGTCACGGTGGTGGTGGCAATGGCGGTGGCGGCAACGGCGGCGGCAATGGTGGCGGCGGTCACGGCGGTGGTGGAAACGGCGGTGGTGGCAGCGGCGGTGGCGGCAACGGCGGCGGCGGCAACGGCGGTGGCGGTCACGGCGGTGGCGGCAACGGCGGCGGCAACGGCGGTGGCGGTCACGGCGGTGGCGGCAACGGCGGCGGCAACGGCGGCGGCGGTCACGGTGGTGGTGGCAATGGCGGCGGCGGCAATGGCGGTGGCGGCAACGGCGGCGGCGGTCACGGTGGTGGCGGCAACGGCAGTGGCGGCAACGGCGGCGGCGGAAACGGCGGCGGTCACGGCGGCGGTGGCGGTCACGGTGGCGGCGGAGGCCACGGCGGCCGGTAACTTGGCAGCATGGCGCAAGGAAGAACCGATGCTCTTAACCCGGCATCGGTTTTTTCCTTTACTTGCCGTGAGCGCCTCGCGCGTATCCGCGATGCCCGATCATCGATCGCATCGCGATCAGCGAAATCATCACGACGCGCGCAAACTGGGCCCTTCTCACCCACGACGAAGGATCGCGCCATGCCCTCTCACACTCTCGATCTGAACGGCCGCGTCGCGCTCGTGACGGGCGGCTCACGCGGCATCGGTCGCGCGATTTCGCTCGCTCTCGGCGCATCCGGTGCATCGGTAGCGGTGAACTATCGGCAGCGCGAAAACGAGGCCACCGGCGTGGTCGCGGAAATCGAGCGCAGCGGCAATCGCGCGATCGCGGTACGCGCCGACGTGTCGACAGGCAACGACGTCACCGCGATGATCGACGACATCGTTCAACGCCTCGGCCACATCGACATCTTGGTGAACAACGCGGGCACAGCGACGATGATCGATATCGACGATCTCACGGAAGCCGAGTTCGACCGCACGCTCGCCGTCAATCTGAAGTCGGCGTTTCTCTGCACGCAAGCCGTGCTCCACGGCATGCGCGCGCGGCGCTGGGGACGCATCGTCAATCTGTCGTCGGCGGCGGCGCGCGGGCCGGGTTTGGTGGGCGTTCACTACAACGCATCGAAGGCGGGCCTCGAAGGTCTGACGCGCGGTTACGCCGCACGGCTCGCGCGCGATGGCATCACCGTCAACGCCGTCGCGCCCGGACCGATCGACACCGAAATGGCCGAACCGCTCAAGGCGTCGAACGTTGCGGAGCGGCTGCCCGTCGGGCGGCTCGGAGAAGCGGACGAAGTCGCGGACGTCGTGATGACGCTAATCGGCAACGCGTTCATCACCGGACAGACGATTCCGGTGAACGGCGGCGCCAGCTTCATCTGAAGAGACGCTGCTACACCCTCGGCGGGCCGACGTGCGTGACGACTTCCTTCACGCCCGGCGCGTTTTCGGCCGCGACGCGAACGGCCTTCGCTTCGTCGTCGTTCGTGACCGTCATCCACAGATGCACGGTCCCGTTTTCGACGATGACGTTCTCGCGAGCGAGCGCCCACGGATGGCCCGACATCGCCGCGATGACCGCCTCGCGGATCGAGTGATCGGTGATATCGGCATCGACGGGCAACTCGGGCGCCATTGTGACGAGCGCGCGAATCAGATTGGCGCGGCTCACCACGCCGACCACCTTGCCGTCGCGCAGCACCGGCACGCGCTTGATGCGCTTGCGTTCAAGCAGCTCGGCGATGTCGGCGACGGGGCATGTTTCGCTCACGGTCGCGACGTCGGTGGTCATCACGTCGCTGACCTTGCGCGCGTGCTCCTTGACATACTGGCTCGCCAGTTCGCGCGTCGATGCAACGAGTTCGAGCCACCACGCACGCTGCTTGACGCCGGTCCCGATCTCCGCGCGATGCATCAGGTCGCCCTCGGTGACGATGCCGAGCAGGTTGCCCTCCTCGTCGATCACAGGCATGCCGCTGATGCCGGCGAATACCATCGTGCCCGCGGCCTGGCGCACGGACATATCGGGACTGGCGGAAACGATCGATGTCGTCATGATGTCGGCAGCTCGCACGTTCATCTCCCTCTGAAAAGACAGTGGCGTTATGGATAAGCGTTATGGTGCCTGCGGCGTCGGGTCGTCGTCCGGCCGGCGCGTGCGTCGAGCTTGATACAGGTCAACGGTCAGAATGCGCGCGATGAAGAAACGGAACCGCCCTCTCGCACCGCTGCTCGCGATGCGAACCCATCATCGGGAGCTTGATGAACGATACAACAGAACGCGCTGCGATACCGATCCCAAGTATGCGCTCACGCGGTTCGAGCTGAAGGTCGAACCCGCGCTCTTCGGCCTGCGCACGACCATGGACCAATCCGTCGAGATTTGCGCGAATCGCAGGCGCGCTGCAGAAACGGTCATTCTTCCCGCCGTCGAGTGCCATCTATCGGAATTCGACCAGGTACACATCGACGCAGCAGTCGAATCTCGGCCCGACGCTTCCGCGATGCAACATCGAAGGAGAACGCCGGGAAGTCTGTACCGCCTGATAACAAAGGCCGTCAGAGCCGTCGGGAGAATTTACTGACTCCAAACTCGATTCCGAAGAAGTAAGTTTTTCTGCCACCGCAACGCCGCAGCAGATTTTTTTACTGTGACAGACGTTTACATTCATCTCATAAGACGATAACCTTGCAGCCGTTGATCAGGTTTCGGCAACGGTTGCCGAGGTAGCGGAAGAACTCCGAAACGATTCGGCAAGTTTGACTGCAAACGCGCAAACGTTACCTATCCGGCGACGATGCCTTCGAACTGAGCAGGTTTGTCATTTCGTAAGGCCCACGAGAGCGAACGCAATCGTTTGCTCGACTCAGCCATCCAGAGCGCCTGTTGCATCGCGCAATGGACCCAGCAGTGAATCCGTGCCGTTCAGTCTGTCCTTTAGCGCCTAACTTCGGCGTCGAGCAAACAGTCTGTCCTGAGCATGTAGTTTGGATGACTAACGAGTGTCATTTCGACGACAAAGGGATCAGACGATCGCCACGTTTCCGAGTGGCATCGTGAATCACTGAAGAGGTCCGGGCAGCATTCTGGGTTTTACGAGCCTTACGCAAGTACATTAGTACCACTAAACACAATGACGAACCTTAACCCGACCTCGCTTCGTAACTTCAACGTTTTCTCGGCCCGCAAGGCCGCAGCGATCGCCACGGCAGCGCTTACGAGCGTGCTGCTCGCCGCGTGCGGCGGCGGCGGTGAAACCGCGTTCGACGACGCGACTGCCAAGAGCGCCGCCGCTCCGGAATCGACGGCGAAAGCGGCGACGAGCACGTCGATCTTCTACGGCGCGAACGGCCGCAACACGAACGGCGGCGCGTACGACTCGACGCCCGTGGCGACGCAGCTCGCGCAACTGAAGGACATCGGCGCGACGATCTATCGTAACGACGTATACAACCTGGCGTCGGCGAAGGTCATCGCGAAGATGGCGCAGACGATGGCGGCGAGCGGCGTGACCGTGTATCCCGTGATCCTGCTCGGCACCGGCTTCAGCAACGAACAGGATGCGTACAACGCGGCCTACACGCTCGGCGCGCAAGTCGCGAGCACGTACAAGTACAAGTACTACGAAGTCGGCAACGAACTCGAAGCGACGGCGCTGAACGGCAACGTCGACGGCACGAGCTGGACGCATTACAAGAATCAGCCCTACGTCGTCGCGCGCGGCGTGATCCGCGGTCTCATCGCCGGCGTGAAGTCGAAGGACAGCACGGCGAAGATTGTCGTCAACGGAACGTGGCTGCACTACGCGTTCTTCCAAATGCTGATGGACGGCTCGCAGCCGGACGGCACCCGCGGCCACCCGACGGTTAGCTGGGACATCACCGCATGGCACTGGTATTCGGATCAGGGCAACATGACGCGCGCATGCGGCGGCACGGGTTGTTACGACATGCTCGGCGTTCTCCATTCGTTCGGCAAGCCGGTGTGGCTCAGCGAATTCGGCGTGCGTCCGAACTACGGCACGGATCAGCAGATCGCGAACTACATGGTCGGCAGCATGATGATGGCGCAGTACCAGAGCGTCGCATCGAAGTACAACATCCAGTCGATCCAGGCGTTCGAGCTCTATGACGACAACGAAGGCAACTTCGGGCTGATGAAGTCCGACGGTCAGACGACGAAGCCCGCTTACTGGTCGTACAAGAACTTCGTTGCGACCCACCCGATGTAATTGCGCGGGGCATAGTCACCCCGTTTAACTGACCCAACGATCAACGAGCGACCCACAGTGGTCGCTCGTTGCGTTTTGAGCCCTTAAAACAGGCGGTTTCCTTATCGGCGCGGCCGTATGACTGGTATTCCGTCATGGCGGCTTGTCGGCGGCTGCGGTCCACCCTACTCTGACTGCGAGCCTGCCCCGACGATCACCGCCGGGTTTGGCCATCCCATTCGATCCATACACTGCCTCATCTTCCGTTCGCGGAGGATGCCGGTCCTATTGGAGAAGATATGCGCGACAACCTGATTCCGGTCATCGAACGCGACGTGCTCAAAGAGCGCGTGCGATCCATTCTTTATTGCGGTGAATCCGGCGCCGCGTCGATCGTCGGAATCGCGAAGCGGCTCGCGTCGGCGGGCAGGCACTTCGAAGTGCACCACTTCGCGCGAGCGGCCGACCACGCGATGTTCGTCGATGAATTCGACGCACTGCGCGAGCACGGCAAGATCTACCATCATCTGGACCTGACCGATGATCTCTTCGCACAGGAAAGCGCCTTCACCATGAGTCCGACGCGCGCTTGCACGCAAATCTACTGCAGCGGACCGCCCGCGTTCACGGATCTGGTCGAGCGTCAGGCGCGAGAATGGGTGCACGCCTCGAACATCCACAAGATCGTGCTCAACGATCTCGCTGCGCGCAACTGACGCAAGCCGTCAAAGCGCCGCGGGATCGAGACCCAGCGCCTCTGCCAACTCGCGCGGCGAGCGCACGACCTGCGCTTCCCTGGGGAAAAGCGCGGCGCCTTCATCGTCGAAAGGCCATGCCAGAACGCGCATATGCGCCGCGATGGCGGCACGTGCGCCGGTCGGACTGTCCTCGACTGCGATCACTTCCTCGGGCGTGAGCCGCAAGAGCCACGCCGCGCGCTCGTACGGCTCGGGACTCGGCTTGCCGTTGCGAACATCGTTGACGCTGATGCTCACGAGCGAAGGCTCTTCGATACCGAGCGCACGCAGATTCGCTTCGAGCAGCATGCGCGATGCATTCGACACGATCGCCTGCGTGATGCCCGCGGCCTTCGCGGCGCGATACACCTCCAGCGCGCCGGGACGCGGCACGAGCGCGGGCGCATTCTCCAGATACGTCCGCGCGCGAAACATCGACCAATCCGCGAAGTCGACCGTCAAGCCGAAGCGCTCACGACACAGCGCATGCACCTCGCGCCCCGTCTTGCCGAAGACGAGCGGATGCATCTCCTCGCCCGCCTCCACGCCGTGCCGCGCGAGCGCAGCGATCAACGTCTTCAGATGCAGCGACTCGCTTTCCGCGAGCGTGCCGTCCATGTCCCACAAAATCGCCTTGATCAAAGCCTGACTCTTCCTTGTCGTATGCGGACGGTCGCCGCGAGATGGGCGCAGCCTATCACGCCGTCACGAGCATCGTCATTGCCGTTGCATTTATTTATACGGCCATATAATATCGACATCAATCCATACGACTCAATCTTCGGAAGGACGAGATCATGAGCAGAACACTTCGCGTCGGCGTTGTCGGCGGCGGAATCGGCGGGGTCGCATTGACCGGCGCGCTCGCGCGGCACGGCATCGAGGTGCGGCTTTTCGAGCGCGCGGGCGTTTTCGGCGATGTCGGCGCGGGCATCCAGATGACGCCCAATGCGGTGAAGGTGCTGCAGGCGCTCGGCATCGGCGATGCGCTGCGCGATGTCGCGTTCGTGCCGCAAGCGATTGTCGGGCGCAACTGGGAGACCGCGCGCGAGAACTTCCGCATTCCGCTCGCTTCGGAATGCCCGAAGCTGTATGGCGCGCCGTTCTATCACGTGCATCGCGCGGATCTGCATCGCCTGCTGACGACGCTCGTGCCCGCCGATGCCGCGCGTCTGTCGACGAGTTGCATCGACATTCGGCAGGAGAGGGACGCCGCCGTCGCCGTCTTCGACGATGGGAGCGAATTCGAAGCGGACGTGATCGTCGGCGCCGACGGCGTGCGTTCCATCGTGCGCTCGAAGCTCTTCGGCGACGAAGCGCCGCGCTTCACGGGCAACATGTGCTTCCGCGCCGTCGTGCCCTTCGATGAGACGCCCGAATTTGTGAGTCCGGATTCGTCGTTCTGGCTCGGGCCGCACGCGCATGTCGTCACGTATTACGTGCGTGGCGGCGCGGCGGTGAACATCGTCGCGGTCGCGGAGACGCAGAGCTGGGTCGAGGAATCGTGGAACGCGAAGTCGAGCCGTGAGGAATTGCTCGACGCGTTCGAAGGCTGGCATCCGAATTTGCAGCGTCTTTTCGAGCGCGCGGAATCGGTCTTCAAATGGGGCTTGTTCGATCGCGATCCGATGCGGACTTGGTCGCGTGGCAACGTCACATTGCTCGGCGACGCCGCGCATCCGATGTTGCCGTTTCTCTCGCAAGGCGCGGCGATGGCAATCGAAGATGGCTACGTGCTCGCGCAATCGCTCGCGGCGCATGGCACGGACATCGCGCACGCATTACACGACTACGAGGCCGAGCGTCTGCCGCGCACGAGCCGCGTGCAACTCGAATCGCGCGAGCGGGGCCGCACGTATCACTTGCCGAGCGCGTTCGCGCAGAGAAAGCGCGATCTCATCTACAAGTTCAAGTCGTATCTGAATCCGCAGGCGTCGGGCATTCAGGCCAACTGGGTCTATGCGTACAACGCAACGGATTTCGCGCCGCGCGCGGCTGTGTCCAACGTTTCAGCGGAGGTTTGAGATGCCGGGAAAGGTTTATCGCATCGGGCAGATCGTCCCGAGTTCGAATACGACGATGGAAACCGAAATTCCGGCGATGCTGACTGCGCGTCAATCCATCGAACCGGAGCGTTTCACCTTTCATTCGAGCCGCATGCGGATGAAGAAGGTCGTGAAGGAAGAGCTCGCCGCGATGGATGCGGAGTCGGACCGCTGCGCCGTCGAGCTTTCCGATGCGCGCGTCGATGTGCTGGGTTATGCGTGTCTCGTCGCGATCATGGCGATGGGGCGCGGTTATCACCGCGTATCGCAGGCGCGTTTGACCCGGCATACGGCTGCGAATGGCGGCGAGGCGCCGGTTGTGACGAGCGCTGGTGCTTTGGTCGATGCGTTGAAGGTGATGAAGGCGAAACGCGTCGTCGTGGTGGCGCCTTATATGAAGGCGCTGACTGAGCTTGTGGTCGACTATATTCGAAGCGAAGGGTTCGATGTCATCGACTATCGCGCGCTCGAGATTCCCGACAATCTCGATGTGGCGCGGCATGATCCGGTTCTTCTGCCCGCTATCGTGCAGTCGATGCGCTATCAGGACGCTGATGTCGTCGTTCTCTCCGCTTGCGTGCAGATGCCGTCTTTATCCGTTGTGCCGATGGTCGAGGCGTTGACCGGGAAGCCCGTCGTGACTGCTGCAATCGCTACTACTTTTGCGATGTTGTCTCAGCTTGGGCTCAAGCGGGTTGTGCCCGGGGCCGGGGCTTTATTGTCTGGGGCTTTTTGATTTTTTTTTTCTTCGCCGGATCCCGTTTTCGCGTCGGTCTATTAGCGTTGCCCCTGTGCGGGGCGGCACCTACTTTCTTTGCTGCTGCAAAGAAAGTAGGCAAAGAAAGCAGCTTTTCAGGCCCGCGGTCACACGCAATTTGGGTAGTCCTCTCGTCACAGGCGGCACTCGCCTAAAGAGTGCCCTCAAACACCTAATCGGGCTTGGCTCGCGCACGGTCTGCCGCCCGAATACGTTGAGCGCGCTGGTTCAGCACGAAACAGCTTCGGCACAGCGCTACGCGCTGCCGCTGGGTCTGCAAGGGAAAGCGACGAGCGGCAAGTGCAGTGAGATGGAGACGGCAGCAAAGAAGCACGCGCGGACCCGATTGACCGGTCGGCCGCGAAGCGGGCTGGAGCTATTTGGTGCTGAACCAGCTTGTTGTGTGGTGCGATGTGGCAGACCGTGCGCGATCCAAGCCCGGTTGGGCCTATGAGGGCACTCTTTAGGCAGCCCACGATGGACGAGAGGACTACCCAAATTGCGTGTGACCGCGGGCGTATCAGTAGCTGCTTTCTTTGCTTACTTTCTTTGCAGCAGCAAAGAAAGTGAGTGCCGCCCCGCACAGGGGCAATGCTAATAGACCGACACGAATACGGGATCCGGCGAAAACGGAAGTAAACGAGAAAGACACACGATGAAATCGACCCTACTCTACGGCGCAAACATCAACGCAAACGGCATCCGCCAACACTATCTGCGCTACGGCGGGCCGCAAGCAACCGACGATGCCATCGTGCTAATCCCCGGCATCACGAGCCCGGCCATCACCTGGGGATTCGTCGCGGAAACGCTAGGCCGCCACTTCGATACCTATGTGCTTGACGTCCGCGGCCGCGGCCTCTCCGAAGCCTCATCGACGCTCGATTACAGTCTCGACGCGCAAACCGCCGATCTCATCGCGTTCATCGAAGCGATCGGCCTGAAGCAAGCCAACGTGCTCGGCCATTCGATGGGCGCACGCATCGCCCTGCGCGCCGCACGGCGAACAAAGTCCATCGCGCGACTCGCGCTCATCGACCCGCCCGTGTCCGGCCCGGGCCGTCGCGCCTACCCCGCGCAACTCGCGTGGTACATCGATTCGATCGCGCTCGCACGCAAAGGCATCGACGTAGAAGGCATGCGCGCGTTCTGCCCGACGTGGACCGACGAGCAACTGCGCCTGCGCGCGCAATGGCTGCACACCTGCGATGAACGCGCGATCCGCGCGAGCTTCGAAGGCTTCCATACGGACGACATCCACGCCGACATGCCGCACGTCACGCAACCCACGCTGCTGATGTCAGCCGGCCGCGGCGACGTGATCCGCGATGAAGACATCGCAGAAATGCGCGATCTGATGCCGCAACTCGAAGTCGTGAAAGTGCCGAACGCAGGCCACATGATCCCGTGGGACGACGAACAAGGCTTCTATCGCGCGCTCGGTTCGTTCTTCGGCGCAACACTCACCTGAAACGTAGGCGACACATCATGCCAATCAGCGACCATCAACTGATTCAAGCGTGGAAAGAGGTGCTCACGCTGTCGCGCCTGAAAGCAGGCCAGACCGTGACGATACTCACCGGCGCCGCAACGCATCCGCAAACGCTCGCCTGCGCCTTGATTGCGACGCAATCGATGGGCGCCATCGTCAACCGGCTCGATCTTCCGCCCGTCAACGGCGAGAAGGCGCTGAGCCGCGACGCCCTCGCCTATCTCGGCCAAACGCCGCTCACCGGAAACCGCGCGGCCATCGCGGCCCTCAAGGCAAGCGATCTCGTGCTCGATCTGATGACGCTGCTTTTTTCGCCCGAGCAACACGACATTCTCGCGTCGGGCACGAAGATCCTGCTCGCCGTCGAACCGCCCGAAGTGCTCGTTCGCATGACGCCGTCGCTCGACGACAGAAGGCGCGTGCTCGCCGCCGCGAAGCGCATCGAACAGGCGCGCGAGATGCGCGTCACATCGAAAGCGGGCACCGATCTGCGCTGTCCGCTCGGCGAGTTTCCGGCCATCGCCGAATATGGTTTCGTCGATGAACCCGGCCGCTGGGATCATTGGCCGAGCGGTTTCGCGCTCACTTTTCCGAACGAAGGCGGCGCGAACGGGCGCATCGTGATCGATCGCGGCGACATCCTTCTGCCGCAGAAGAGCTATTGCACGGAACCGGTCGTGCTGACCGTCGAAGGCGGCTACGCGCGCCGCATCGAAGGCGGCGTCGATGCCGATCTCCTGCGCGAATACATGCTCTCGTTCGACGACCCCGAAGCCTTCGCGATCTCGCACATCGGCTGGGGCCTGCAAAAGCGCGCGCACTGGTCGACGCTCGGTCTCTACGATCGCGAGGCGACGCTCGGCATGGACGCCCGCGCGTTCGACGGCAACTTCCTGTTCTCGCTCGGCCCGAACAACGAAGGCGGCGGCAAGCGCACGACGGCTTGCCATATCGACATCCCCTTGCGCCGCTGCACCGTCTCGCTCGACGGCGTGGACGTCGTGCGCGAAGGCAGAACCATCGAGGAAACGTCATGAACGACGAGGTTTATCAGCGGCAAGGTTTCGGCAACGACCTTCGCATCGAAGGCCGCATTGGACTGTTGATCGTCGACTTCGTGAACGGTTTCGCCAATCCGGACGTGTTCGGCGGCGGCAACATCGCGCAGGCGATCGAGCGCACGGTGCCGCTGCTGCGCGCGGCGCGTGAGTTGCGCTGGCCGATTGCGCATAGCCGCATCGTCTATGCCGATGACGACGCCGATGCCAACATCTTCTCGCTCAAAGTCCCCGGCATGCTGACGCTGAAAGAGCACGCGCACGACAGCGCGATCGTGCCGCAACTCGCGCCGGAAGACGGCGAGCTCGTCGTGCGCAAGAACGTGCCGTCGGCGTTCTTCGGCACGTCGCTCGCCGCGTGGCTCACCATGCGCGGCGTCACCACGCTCGCCGTCGCGGGCGCGGTGACGAGCGGCTGCGTGCGCGCGAGCGTCGTCGATGCGATGCAGTTCGGCTTTCGTCCCGTGGTGCTATCCGATTGCGTCGGCGATCGCGCGCTCGCGCCGCATGACGCCAACCTTTTCGATATGGCGCAGAAGTACGCGGCCGTGATGTCGTCGGATGAATTGCTCAGCCGCGCGCGTCGTTCTCCGGCACGCAGCTGAACGATACGGTCGATGTCTGCTCTTGAAGCGAGCGCACGCCGCTCGTCGCTTCCGACCGGATCGCGACGCGTTGCGCGCGCTGCTTGCAGTATTCGGAGGCGGCGTCCATCGCCGCGTTGCGCGCCGTCACCCACGACATGCGCGTGCCCGTCGCCTTGCCGGTGACGGTGTAGGTGTTGGGCTGCGCGCCGGCCGTGACGCCGTTCGTCGTGCCGCAGGCCGCGAGCAGACACGCGAGCGCGAGCGCGCCGAACGCGCCGAACCTGCGCGGCGTCGAAATCATCGATCTGATGTAAGAGAACATGCTGGCGAACCGTGAATTTGAGACACGGCCGAATGGTACAAGCGGACGCGAATTTCTTCACGGATCAGAGGAATGACGCTGCACGACGGGGCCGGACAAGCGGCGGCGCGGGCCTTGCCTGCGCGCGTTTTCACGGTCGACCGCGTGCGCGCTTTGTTGCTCCGCTCAGGCCTGAGCGATGCGATCCAGCAGGCGTTGCAGGCGCGAATGCTGCGACGGCGCGAGTCCCGGTGTGGAAAGCGCCTGCACGACGCGTCCGCGCCAGTATGTCTTGGAGAAGAGCGAGTTCGCGCCTTCGAGGCTCAGCACTTGCTCGAGATGTTCGATCGCCGAATCGAGATGACCGACGCTATAAAGGAGTGCGCGCGCGCTGACGTTGTGCATGGCACGGGTGTTTCAGATGAAGATCGATTCGATGCGAACACGAAGCGGCGCGCGCTGACACACGCGCCGCTCGCGGACATCAGCTCATGTGCTGGCCGCCGTTGATCGCGATGTTGGAGCCGGTGACGAAGCCCGCGTCATCGGAGCACAGGAACGCGACGAGCGCCGCGACTTCCTCGGGCTTGCCGAGACGGCCCGCCGGAATCTGCGGAAGAATCTTCGTGTCGAGGATTTCCTGCGGAATCGCCGTCACCATCTTGGTCGCGAGATAGCCCGGCGAAATCGTGTTCACCGTCACGCCCTTCTTCGCGACTTCGAGCGCGAGCGACTTCGTGAAGCCGTGCATGCCCGCCTTCGCCGCCGAATAGTTCGTCTGGCCGATCTGACCTTTCGAGCCGTTCACCGACGAAATGTTGATGATGCGGCCAAAGCCGCGCGACACCATCTCTTCGCAGACCGGCTTCGTCATGTTGAAAACCGAGTCGAGGTTGGTGCGCAGCACGGAATCCCAGTTCACCTTCGTCATCTTCTTGAAGGTCGTGTCCTGGGTGATACCGGCGTTGTTCACGAGGATATCGATCGGGCCGACTTCAGCCTGGATCTTCGCCACGCAGTGCTGGGCGGAATCGTAATCGGCGACGTCCACGCCATACGCGCGGAAGTTGTAGCCCTGGCGGTCCATGCTCGTAAGCCATTCGCCGACCTTCGCGTTGCCCGGCGAATGCGTCACGACGACCGCGTAACCCGCGTCGTGCAGCTTCATGCTGATTGCTTCGCCCAGACCGCCCATGCCGCCCGTCACCACTGCGATTCGCTTAGTCATGCTGATACTCCTCGTCATTTCTCTCAGGTTAATGAATCTCGGAATGGCGCCGACGCGGCCATCTTGCCCAACGCTAATATTGTTTTGATGACGCGTCGGGACGCGCGCGCGGCGCCGTCGTACTGCATTCGTTACGGACGTTCCACCGCCAGCGCGACACCCATGCCGCCGCCGATGCACAGCGACGCCAGACCCTTCTTCGCATCG
>NZ_JALQEB010000036.1:0-18283 GCF_023630905.1 Caballeronia sp. ATUFL_F1_KS4A
CGCGATTTTCGCGAGCGAGCCGCCGAATTTGCCTACCGCCGTACGCGCGGCCGATACGATCACTACGTCAGTCATTTTCTATCCTCGTGAAACTGCGAAAGCGTCAACGGACTTCCGTTTGCGAAGCGATGCACGCGATACGGAAACGCATCCATTACGAATGGATTCGGTGAGTTCGATTCGAACCCGGGCGATTGATGCGCAGCGTCGATTGCGGAGCGATGTCCGACCGTCCGATGCTTGAGCGAGGGACTTTCAAAGGGCGTCGCGCCGACTGCGGGATGACCTCGCCTGAAGGACGCGGTCTCTTCCGCATAGAAAATCCCGAACGGGATGCGGCAAACGTGCAGCCAATTGCGTGGTCCATTTATATGGGCCTTTAATAAAATCTCTCAGGTTCAGCACCGCCCTTCTCTTTCGCCTTGCCGCGCAAATCGCGCAGACGCAATTCCACCGCGCAAATTTCGCGCAGTCGTGCAGCAAGGTTTATCGGAAGTTATTCGGTCGTGCGTGCTTGTGCGACGCACCAAATTAGTAACAATTCTAAACGCAAAACATGCGTAAAAAATTTCATATTAGTAGGTAAAAACCCTAGATCGCGGAAAAACCGCTTATCTTTCATGTAAGAAATTCGCGAATTACTCGAACGCACGTTCAATAATCATCCTATATTACGGTGAAAATTGCGCGGTTGTATGATCACTTTGCGCGAATTCAGGTAATTAGGTAATACCTAAGCCCGGCATTTGAAGCATGCGCTACATTGAAAAGGTTTGCGCCGTCTTTAACGTTATATTCGAATTAACTACTGGGTATAACCATTCGATCTTTAATCGACGTGGTTATTCGGACACATATGACGCCATGATGAAAGTGCGAGCCATTAATCGATTGCCAATTGCTGCGGCATTTTGACATCCGTCAACAAAAAGTAATTGTGCCGGACGGCAGCAAAAGCCGCCCGACGTCGGCCAAACCTTCACAGCGCCAGAACGAGCCTTTTGCCCTTCGCGCGCGAACAGCACGTCATCATGCGATTGTTCGACTGGCGTTCGCCTCGGGTCAGCACCACGTCGCGGTGATCGATCTCGCCTTCCAGCACGCGCACCTCGCACGATCCGCACAGCCCTTCTTCGCAGTCGCTCTGAACATCGACGTTCGCGCGTCTGAGCGTCGTGAGCAGTGTCTGATCGGCCGGGACGGTCAGGACGAGGCCGGAATCCTTCAGTTCGACTTCGAACGCGCGTTCCTTTTCGGGATCGAGCGTGCCGATCTTCGATTCGAAATGCTCGATTCGAAGCGCGTCTTCGGGCCACGACGCGCTCGCGTCGGCGAGCGCGTCGAGCATACGCGCCGGGCCGCACGCATAGACGCGCGTGCCCTCCTCCACGGCGAGCGCGGCGAATTCGTTGCGCACACCCTCTTCCGAGACGTACGCGCGCAGACGCTCGCCGTGCAGCGCGCGCATTTCAACGAGAAGGGCCATGGACGCGCGCGAGCGTCCGCTGTAGTGCACTTCGTAGTCGATGCCGAGCGAACGCGCGCGACGCGCCATGGAGCTGATCGGCGTAATGCCGATGCCGCCCGCGATCAGCACGAGCTTCTTCGCGGTCTCGTCGAGACGAAAGTGATTGCGCGGGCCGCGTATGCGCCAGTGCGCGCCCGGCTTCACGTTCTCGTGCACCCACGCCGAACCGCCACGGCTCTCGCTCTCGCGCAGCACGGCGATTTCGAACGCGCGGGCGTCGGCGGGATCGCCGCACAGCGAATACTGGCGCGAGATGCCGGTCTCGCCGCACACGACATCGATATGCGAGCCCGCCGTCCAGCGCGGCAGATCGCGTCCGTTCGCCGACACGAGCCGCACGCGCACGATGCGATCCGCGCATGTCTCGACCGAATCGACGATCACCGCGCGGCTCACCGCATGCGACGACGGCTCGCCGATCCGCACGACCGCGCGCGGCTCGCGCACCGATGAATCGGCGCGCTCGGGATTCATCGCCGGATCCCATTCCACATATAGATGCTCCGGCCCGCGAAACGACGTGTTCGGCACATACGTGAAGCGTTGTTCGGCGAGGCGCATGTGCGGCAGACGGCGCGTGAGCTCGTCCAGAAAAACCTGCATCTCCATGCGCGCGAGATTCTTGCCCATGCACTGATGCGCGCCATAGCCGAACGTCAGCTGATCGCTGGCGTTTTCGCGGCGGATGTCGAAAAGATCGGCATCGGCGAACTGATGTTGATCGTGATTCGCCGACGACGTCACGATCAACAGCTTCGATCCCGCCGCGATCTCGATGCCGCCGATCGTCACGTCCTTCGTCGCGAGCCGTCGCCATGCAGCGACCGAGCCGTTATGCCGCAAGCACTCTTCGACTGCGTTGGGAATCAGGCTCGGGTCGTCGCAGATGTCGCGCCAGGCGTCGGGGTGTTGCAGCAGCAGTTTCATCGCGTTCGCGGTCGCGTTGGCCGTCGTCTCGTGCGCGGCGACGATGCCCGCCATCATCATCGAATGCAGATAAGAGTCGGTGACGACTTCGGGCAGCTCCTTCTGCTTGCGGATGCCGTATTGCATCCAGCCGGGGCCGGACGGATCTTCGCGCATCTTGTCGAGCACCTTGCCCGCGTATTGCCAGAACTTGCCGACCGCGTGCGCGACTTCGACCTGTTCCTCGGGCTTCGGCCGTCCCCATGTGTTGACCGTGTGCGCAATCGAATAGCGGCGCAGCGTGTCCATGTCTTCTTCGGGCACGCCAAGAAAATGCAGCGCGACGGTGAGCGGCACTTCCCACAACATCTGATCGACGAGATCGGCGCGGCCATCGTCGATGAAGCGATCGACGTACTCGCGCGCGAGCGCACGCACCATCGGCTCGTGATGCGCGAGCGCTTCTGGCGTGAACGGATCCATCAGCGCGCGGCGGCGCGGCATGTGCGCGGGCTCGTCCTCGTTGACGAGCGTGCGGTTCAGCGCGAATCCGTAGGACGCGAGCACCGCGTTCGCTTCCGGGCCGGTCGGCGTGATTTTCTCGAGCGCGATCGACGGACTGAACGTGATGTTGTCGCGGAAAATCGCCTTGATGTCGTCGTAGCGCGTGACGACCCAATAGCCGAGCTTCGGGCTGTAGAACACCGGTTCCTGTTCGCGCGCCCATCGCACGTATTCGGGCGGGTCTTGCTGATAGCCGTCGCCGAACGGATCGAACTCGGCCGCGTCCGCGCTGATCGGGCAGCCGTTCGGTGCTTTGACGTGGAATGGGCAATGCGGCGCAGCGGTCATGCTCGTCTCCTGTTTTTTTCGCGTGACCACAGTATGCAACGCGTCACCACTTCCAGCGCACGCCCAATCCTCCGCCGATGGAATCGCGATGCGAACCGCCGATGTTCGTCGAATAGACGAGGTTCGCGAAGAGACTGCCGCGCGCGCTCACTTTCGCGACGATGCCCGCGCCGAATTGCGCGGTCGTCGCGGAGACGTTCGTCGGAATGACGGTCGTGCCCGCGAACGTCGTGGTGTCCGTCGCGCCGAAGTAGCGCCACAGGTTCGCGGTCACATACGGCTCGAAGGTCGTGCGGGCCGCATCGAAATGACCGTAGAGGCGCACGCCGAGCCGGCCGACGAAGCCGCTCGCTTGGTCGAAGGACACGGACGAAATGCCGTCGTCGATGTCGTGGAGATTCGCGTGTTGCCAGATGAGTTGCGCTTGCGGTTCGATCGCGAGGCGGGCCGATAGCGGAATCGGCAGACCCGCTTCGACCGATGCGGCGAACGCGCTGCCGTGCGTCGTCGCGCCGACGCCGCGGTTCGATTGCGGATCGGCGGTGAGCGAACTGCCGAGCAGCACGGCGTCGGTGTACCAGCCGCCCGGGCCGATGTGCGTCCAGTACAGCCCCGCGCTGTACGCGTTGATCGACAGGTGGCCGACGCTCGAGTTCGGAAAGCCGAGTGCAAAACCGTCGACGTCGCCGCTCGCGCGCGCGAAGCCGAGGAAGAAGCCGTAGTGATTTCGATGACCGGCCGGCGTCGCATCGGCATGGATATCGTGGCCGACCTGCAGGCCGCCGATGCCGCCGCTGAATTCGGGATCGGCCGCGCCGCTGTTGTGCTGGGTCGCGTGGCCGCCCCAAACGCGCGACCACGCGGCGGGCAGCGCGCCGGTTTCCGTCAGCAGCGACTGGTCGCCCTGACGTTCGTGGAATGTGCCGATCTGCTGGATCGCGAGTTCGCGGACGATCGGCGACAGCTCTGCGTAGACGGGCACTTCCATCCGATAGAGCGGGATCGGCGCCGCGCCGGGCGGCGGTGGCGGCGGCAGCGGTGGTGTGCCCGCGGCGGCGGTTGGTATGGGTTCGGGCGTTGGGGCTGGCGTTGGCGTCGGTGTTGGACTTGGCGTGGGCGTGGGCGTCGGAGCCGGCGTCAGTGTTGGTGGGGACGGCGGCGTCGGCGTTGGCGTCGGCGTCGGCGTCGGCGTTGGCGTCGGCGTCGGCGTTGGCGTTGGCGTTGGCGTTGGCGTTGGCGTTGGCGTCGGCGTTGGTGTTGGCGTCGGCGTTGGCGTTGGCGTTGGCGTTGGCGTCGGCGTTGGCGTTGGCGTTGGCGTTGGCGTTGGCGTTGGCGTTGGCGTCGGCGTCGGCGATGGCGATGGCGATGGCGTTGGCGTTGGCGTTGGCGTTGGCGTTGGCGTTGGAA
Organism: Caballeronia sp. ATUFL_F1_KS4A; assembly: GCF_023630905.1. Taxonomy (NCBI): domain Bacteria; kingdom Pseudomonadati; phylum Pseudomonadota; class Betaproteobacteria; order Burkholderiales; family Burkholderiaceae; genus Caballeronia; species Caballeronia sp. ATUFL_F1_KS4A. The sequence goes on from NZ_JALQEB010000036.1 coordinate 4,694, forward strand.
CCGGTGCAGGCGTCGGCACAGGCACAGGCACAGGCACAGGCACAGGCACAGGCACAGCAGGCGCGGGCGGCACGCTCGAACGCAGATACCAGTTGTCCGCCGTTCCGTCACTCACACCGCCCTTGAACAGGAAATACCTGTAAGCGCCCACCTCCAGCGGATGTGCGAGCGAAAACGCCCCCGCCGACGTCGTCGCCCCGTTCGTCGCCTGCACGACCAGAATGCCGTCGTTCACCGTCAGCCCGCCGATGCCGCCGACATTCGTCACGCCGATCGACGTCGTTCCCGCACCCGCGCCTTGTGCGATCACGAGCCGGTCGCTCGGCGCGCCGTCCGCGCCGAGCACGCTCTGCACGAGAAGCCGTCCGTCGTTGCCGGTGTAGTTGCCGTTCACCACGAACGCATCGCTCGTGCTCGAACCGCCGTTCGTCAGATCGATCGTGCCCGCGTTGTTCAGCGCGACAAGTCGCCCCGCGATCGCCGGCTGTATCAACGTGCGTCCGATGCCGCCCGCGAAAATCGTGCTCGTCGCGTCGAGATTGAGCGCGCCGGTTCCGGTCGCGGCATCGCCGAGCGTCAGACCTTTCGCGTCGAATGTGAGTTGCGTATTGTTCGACGCGTTCACCGTCTCCCAATTCGAAAAGCGCGCGAGGCCGCTTGCCTGCACGTTGTCGAACGTGAGCGAATCGGTGCCCGCACCGCCATCGAAGCTCGTGGTCGCGGCGAGCGTCGCGTCGTTCAGATTGCGGATCACCGCCGAATCGTTGCCCGCGCCGAGCGACACCGGCCCGGCGATCGTGCCGCCGCTCCAGGTCAGCGTATCGACGCCGAAAGTCGTCGTCACTCCTTGCCCGATCGAGCCGCCCGCGATCGCCAGCGAGTTCGTGCCGCTGCCGAGATCGACGCGTCCGCCGATCGTCCCGCCCGACAGCGTGAACGTGTCGTCGTTCTGCGCGGCGGTCACGTTGCCGTCGACCTGTCCGCCCGACATGTCGAACACGTTGTTTCCGACATTCAAATCCACCGTTGCGAGGCGCCCGCCAGTGATCTTCACGACGTCGCCGTTCGCGAGCGTGCCAAGCACGCGCCCGCCCGATATCGAGAACGTGTCGCGCCCGTCGCCCTGATCGATGGAATCGATCTGTCCGCCTGTCATCGTGGCGGTGTCGGCGCCGTCGCCCTGGCGAATCTGTCCGGTGACGACGCCGCCGTTCATGTCGAAAGTATCGTTACCGGTATCGGTGCGTACGGCGACGCCCGCGCCCCCCGCAATCGTCCCGCTATTGATGATCGACACGTTGATCTTGCCGGTCGCGGCAATCGCCTCCGCGCTCGTGCCGCGAATCGCGCCGCTGTTGCCGATCGTTTCTGCGCCATTGGCAATCGTCACGCCGGTCGCGCCCTGAATCGTGCCGGCGTTGTCGATCGCGCCGCCCCGATTCGCGACGATGCCGCCCGCCTGCTGGCTGACGATGCTCGCGCCCGCCGCATTCGTGACGGACGCCGCATTCGCGAGCGACACGCCCGCCCCGCCCGCGCCACGCGCGACGATCGATCCTGTGTTGGTGATCGCGCCGGGCGTCGCATCCTGCGAAACGATGCCGGACGCGTTGTTGCCCGACACGTCGATGGTGCCGTTGTTGGTCACGACGTTCTGGCCCGGTGTACCGGCCACGAACATGCCGTTTGCGCTCGCGCCGGTCGTCGTGATGGCGCCATTGTTCACGAGCGTGTCGCCGCTGGTTCGCGCCGCCATGCCATGAGAACCCGCCCCGCTCGTCGCGATCGCGCCATCGTTGACCAACGTGCCGCCGCCCGGACTGGCGAAGTCGTTCATCGCCGAAGCGCTTGCACCGCTCGTCGTGAGCGTGCCGCCTGCCTCGTTGCGCATCGTGACGGCGGCGGCGTTGTTGAACATCGCTTCCGAATTCGTGCCGACCGTGAAGATCGCGCCGCGATTGACGAGCGTGTTGCGCCCGGTCGTCGCGCTTTGCGACGTCATGGCGTCGGAACCGTCACCTGTGATTTGCAACGTGCCCTCGTTGGTCGCCGTGCTGGTGTTGCGCACGAATAGCCCGTTGCCGGCAATGTCGAGTTCGACGCCCGTCAACACGTTGATCGTCACGTTGACGCTGCCCGGCACCGCGATGACCGATACGTTCGAAGGATTGGGCGAGCGTGTATCGCAAGTCGCGGTCTGATTGGACTGCGGCGCAGTCCTGTCGCACCCGGCGACAGCGGGCGCCACGCGAACGAGACAGGACACGCCGAACGCAAGCGATAACGCATGAGCGAGCGGCGTCGATCGCATCGGAAGCGAAAAGCGGCGCATGGGTTCTCCGGCTCCGCTGACGATTTCATTTTTATCAGCAGTGCTTCGCATCGTTGCGACGATGATCGGCCCGCTGATTGCTGCTTCTCGTCAACGTTTTTGCTCAGAGTAGTCCACGCATTGCGCGTCAGCAATGTCCGCTTGATCGCTTGCCGCTTCAGATGGGCTTGCCCTCGCTCGATGCCCAATTGGGCATCAACGCGTTGCTCGGCAATGTTTCGTCGATCAGCTTTTCGGCCGTTCGCCGGCCCGCGACCGGCAGCCCTTCGGGGTTCAGCACACCGATCTGCACCAGCACCGAAGCCTGATCCCAGTAGATATGCTCGTTGTAGAGCTTGTCGCCGCGAAAGCGGATAACGGCTAGCATCGGAACCTCGAAGTATTTTCCCGTCGGCCCGAGGCCGGGCAGCAGCCAGTCGATTTCGCAACTATGCGTCGCACAGAACACGAATTCGTCGACGACGCGATCCGCGCCGATAGTGCGCGATACCGGAATCAGCTTCGTATCGGCGGGATTCGAGTGGACGAAGTGATATCGATAGAAACGCTTCAACTGATCGTGCCCAACGCCGCCTGTCATCGTCGGGACGTGGTTCACGTATGGCTCGGCGACCATCGTCGGCATGACGGCGTCGACGTCGCGCGTGGCGAATTCGAAATAGCAGTGCTGCTCCCACAAGTGATTCAGATCGAAGTGCGGACCGAGCACCTTGCGCAACATCGAAAGCGTGCGTGAGTACGCCATCAGCGCGGCGGGTTTGTCGTAGTGCGCGGAATCCGAAACGATGAAGCCCGCCGACGCGCCCGGATAAACATAGCGTTCGATGTGCGGTCTGCCCGTGAGCGCCGGCTCGACTTCGCGCGCATCGTGCGCCGCGCGTTCGGCGAAGTGGAAGACCATCGGGCAGCGGATCGTCGGGATATCGGCGAGACAGGCGCTGAAATCGTCCGCGTAGTAGCAGGCGGCGCAATCGACGTCGGCCTGCGCGGCGATGCGCGTCGCGAAGCGGCCGCCGCGCCCGTACCCGATCACGCCCACTTTGCCGGCGTGCTGCGGCAACGCGCGCAGGGCATCGACGAGCGCCGCGAAATTGTCCGCGGCGATACCGCCGGGTTGCGGATCGTGCCCGGGAAGTTGCGGCGCGATCACGACATACCCTTCTTCGGCGTACAGATCGGCGGAGCGCATGACGAATTCGTCGAGGCCGGCCGCGTCGTGCAGCAAAACGATGCCCGGTCCCGAACCTTTCGCGGGCTGCGTGGCGTAAGCCGGAATGATCGTGCCGTCGCGAAGCGTGATGTCGATGAAGCTGCCGCTCATATCTGCGTCTCCTTATATATAGAGGTTGTTCTTGCGCTTACGACGTCAGCGTGTCCGCGAGCAGCTTCACGTTCAGCGCGACGATCACGGCCGCGACGAGCCACGCCAGCGCGCTCGTCCAGCGCGAAATCGCGAAGACGCCCATTTTTCGCCGGTCCGATACGAAGCGCACCAGCGGAATGACGGCGAATGGCAGTTGCATCGACAAAATGACCTGGCTCAGCACGAGCAACTGGCCGGTGCCCTTTTCGCCGTAGATCGCCGTCACGACGATCACGGGAACGATGGCGATCGCGCGCGTGATGAGACGCCGCGCCCAGTTCGGTATGCGCAGGCGCAGAAAACCTTCCATCACGATCTGGCCGGCGAGCGTCGCGGTCACGGTCGAGTTCAGGCCCGACGCGAGCAATGCCACCGCGAAGAGCGTCGATGCGATGCTCAAGCCGAGGAGCGGCGAAAGCAGGCGGAACGCATCGCCGATTTCCGCGACCTCGTCATGACCGTTCGCGTGAAACACCGCGGCGGCGACGATCAGGATCGCCGCGTTGATGAAAAGCGCGAGCGTCAGCGCGATGGTGCTGTCAATCGTCGCCCAGCGAATCGCAGCGCGCCGGGCCGTGACGGACTTGCCATACGCGCGCGTCTGCACGATCGACGAATGCAGGTAAAGGTTGTGCGGCATGACCGTCGCGCCGAGGATGCCGATGGCGACATACAGCATTTCGCGATCGGCGACGATGCGCGGCGACGGGATGAAGCCGCGCAGGACTTCGGCGAACGGCGGCGCGGCAGCGGCGATCTGCAACGCGAAGCAGCTTGCAATCACGACCAGAAGCGCGATGACGAAGGCTTCCAGCAGACGGAAGCCTTTGTTGATGAGAAGCAGCAGAAGGAAGGCATCGAGCGCGGTCAGGAGCGCGCCCGCGATCAGCGGGATGCCGAAGAGCAGTTGCAGCGCGATCGCGGTGCCGATCACTTCGGCCAGATCGCACGCGACGATCGCTGCTTCGCAGGCGAGCCACAGGGCGAAGTTCACCGGCTTCGGATAATGATCGCGGCAGGCTTGCGCCAGATCGCGCCCGGTCGCGACGCCCAGTCGGACGGCGAGCGCCTGAAGCAGAATCGCCATCAGGTTCGACAACAGGATGACGGCGAGCAAGGTGTAGCCGAAGCGCGAGCCGCCAGCGATGTCGGTTGCCCAGTTGCCCGGGTCCATATAGCCGACCGAAATCATGTAGCCGGGACCCGCGAACGCGAGGAAGCGCCGAATCCATCGGCCGGTTTCGGGCACATGAACCGACGCGTACACCTCGGGGAGGCTCGGGCGGAACGCGTCGTCCTGCTCGGGCGGTTTCGAAGCGGGGCGTACAGGATCAAGCATCGGCTCGTTTCTCCTGCGGAAACCTGCTGTGGATGTTGTGAAAATATGCGCCGCGGCGAGTGAACATTCAAGCGCATCGGACGGGCGTTGGTTACAGATGCCGTAGCCCTGCGCTTCGCATCTGATAATCGGACTTATCAGATGTAGCGATTTTTCTTGTCAAATTCGAACTCGGTTGCTAACCTCGGCCCAAATCACTGAAACGTAAGGATAAATGCCAGACAACACAGGGCGCTCCAGAGAGCGCTTGGCAGATAACTCGGGGCAGGCGAATGCGCCGAGCCGTCTCACGCGTCAACACTTCGCGCTTTATCGCGGTTATCTCGACGGCGTTTCCGAAGCACAGTTGCATGCATCGTATGGCGATTCCAGCGCCGATGTACGCTCGACTCGACGGCTGATCGAGGCGCTGCGCGACACGCTTTCCGTTCTCGCACGCCGGGCACGGGACACGGACGCGGCTCACCTGCTGCGGCTTCGTCCCGGCAGCATCCCGCTGTTCGAGCCGCCGCCCGCCGCCGTCGCCCCGCCGCTCGACGCGTTCCGCGACAGAATCGATCCGGACGGCGTGTACGGCGAATCGGAACTGCTCGCGCTTTACGAGGAGGCTTATCCGCCCGAGAGCTCGCCTGCTCTCGATCGGCGCGCGGCGCGTAACGCCCGATTGCGTCGCCGGCAGGCGGACGCGCTCGCGCGCATGGAGGCGTCGCTCGCACAGGATCCACGTCCGGATCATCCGGTCGATGGCTGGTTCGAGCCGGCCGTCGCCGCGCGATTGACTGCCGCCGGACTTTCGACGCTCGCGGATGTCATCGAACTCATCGAGCGGCGACGGCATCGGTGGTATACGGCCGTGCCACGGCTCGGTCGAAAAGGCGCGCAACGCGTGGTCGACTGGCTGCAACTCCACGCCGAGGCACTCCGGCACACGCTTTCGCCGGCCGCGCTCGTGCCTCGGCGCCAGTGGCAGCCCGGAGACGTCGTGTCGACGCAAAGCGCGGACGTCGACGCAAGCGACTCGATCGCCATTTCTCCTCTTGAAACGTTGCGGGTTCCGCTGGCGCTCGACGGATCGAAAGGGTCGAATCGGGCGCACGCGCACCCGCGATTCGATACGGACATCCGCGCGATCATCGCTTGGCTAGAGGCCCGGTCAAACAGTACGCACACGCGGCGTGCCTATCGGCGGGAGGCGGAACGCCTGCTGCTGTGGGCGTTGATCGAGAAAGGCAAGCCGATTTCGTCTCTCGATGCAGCCGATTGCGCCGAGTACGTCGGTGTTTTTCTCGCGGATCCGCAGCCGGCGGCGCGCTGGATCGCGAAGGGTCGCCCTGAGCGTTGTTTCGCCGACTGGCGCCCTTTTGCCGGCCCGCTTTCCGATCGCAGCCGCGAAACGGCCCGGTCGATATTGGGCGCCATGTGCGAGTGGCTCGTCGGCGAAGGTTATCTGGCGGCCAATCCGTTTGCCGGATTTGCGCGTGTCGCGACGCCGCCGGTATTCGATTCGGCGACGCGGTCGCTCGATCTGACGCAGTGGAAATGCGTGTTGCAATCGGTCGAGCGGACCGAATACTCGTTCGTCGAGCATCGCGACAAATTGGCGCTGCTTCTCGCGTACGCCACGGGCCTGCGACGGGCCGAACTCGCATTCGCAACCACCGACGCGCTCAGCGCCGGGCGTCTTTCCGGCGTGGACGGCGTGGTCTGGCGGCTTGCCGTCGATGGCGGCCGCGGCGCGACGCGGACGGTGCTTTTGCCGCCGATCGTCGTCGAAACGCTCATCGAAAACCTGGCGATGCGCGGACTGCCGCGCCCGTTGGATTGCGCCGCAGGCACGCCAATACTGGCGCAGGCGCGGGGCGGACAGTCATTGACGCCCGACGGCATCGGGAAAATTTTCAAGACGATTTTCTCGAACGCGGCCGCATTGATGGAATCTCATGCGCCCGGCGCTGGCAGGCACCTGACTCGCGCGAGCACGCATTGGCTGCGCCACACACATTCGACGCACGCGCTCGGACACGGCGCGGATCTGCGCGAGGTCAGCGCCGGACTCGGCCATTCCGATGTTTCGACCACCGCTCTGTATCTGGAAAACGAAGACGCGGGGCGTTTCCTTGGCATCGAGAAGTTGATTCGCGGCATCTCGTTAACGCGAAAACCTTCGGATCGGTCCTAATTTCGCGTTTACACGAGCGTCGAGCGTTGTAAAAATGTCCGCTGCGGGCGATCAAGTACTTCAGAGTTTACTTGAGGTTTACCGGTTCGCCGTTTATTCTTCGGTTTGCAGCTTGTTTTCCACAAACCGAAGAATTATTTGCTTACCCAGGCCCGCCAGTGACTGCGAATTCCATGCTAAGCGCTCGGCTTCCCGAAGTCGATCAATCCGTTTCGATCGAAACGCTCTTGGGGGTGGCCGCCCAAGCCACTGACATTCTCAATCAGATCCGCGATGCAATGTTGGAGCCGTATCCGCGCAAAAGCGCACCAACATTCACGAGCGCGCAGGTCGCGTCGCTCTGCGGCATCGACAAGCAGCGGTTCCAGTACCTGACGACCAAGGGCGAGCTGCCAGCGGGCACGTCCAAGGGCGCGGGCCGCAGCAAGGAATTCACGCTCGAAGAAGCGCTCACATGGATCCGCGCGACGAAAGAACGCCCCCGCCGGCCTGAAGGCAAGCGCGGGCGGATCGTGACCGTCGCGAACTTCAAAGGTGGCGTCGCCAAGACCACAACCGCCGTCTCGGCCGCACAGGCCCTGACGCTGCTCGGCCGCAGAGTGCTGGTCATCGACTGCGATCCGCAGGGCACGACGACACAGCTATGCGGCTGGGCGCCCGACGCCGAAATCTCGGACGATCAGACCCTTCTTCCGCTGATCTACGGCGATCAGCAGACGTTGCACTATGCAGTGCAGGAAACGTACTGGCATAACTTGGATCTCATCCCGGCTTCGTCATCGCTCTTCGATGCGGAGTTCGAGATTCCCGCCAAGGTGCTGAACGACAGCACGTTCGAATTCTGGGAAATCGTCCGCAAAGGTCTCATGCCGCTGACGGAAGAGTACGACGCGGTCGTCATCGACACGCCTCCGGCGCTCAGCTATCTCACCATCAACGCGCTGCTCGCGTCGGATGCGATTCTGCTGCCCTGCCCGCCCGAGGCGCTGGATTTCGCAAGCTCGACACAGTTCTGGCATCTCTTTGCGGATATCGCCAAGAAGCTGCCGGGCGTGCTCGAGCAAAAGCGCTTCGACTTCGTGAACGTGATTCTGACCAAAGCCAAGTCGGATGACGTGTCGCGTGTTGTGCGCGGTTGGCTTCAGAAAGCATACGGCGATCGCGTCCTGCCTTTCGAGATTCCGGAGTCGACCGTACCAAAAGGTGCGTCGGCGCAATTGTCGACGGTATATGACTTGTCGAAGCCGGACGGCAGCACGGCCGCTTACAACCGATTCAAAGAGCCGCTCGACCGGCTCGCCGAGCATCTCGACGCGCAGTTCGCCCGCGCGTGGAATCAGACGGAGGATTAAATGGGCATCGGGGACAGACTCCTCGCCAAGACAGCGAACATCGGCAGTAAGCCCACAGAAGGAACGCAAGCGCGTCCAGTCAGCACGGAACCGCGCACGTCTCCCGGTCGGTTGATGGATGCGCAGCATCGCATCAATACGGCGCAGGCGCGCATCAAAGAACTTGAGTCGCAACTCGAGGAACGAGCGGCGCTCGAAGTGCCGCTCGATGCGCTCGTGGAAGTCAGCGGACGGCGTCGCAAACTCACGGCCGAGCAGTTCCAGGAGTTGAAGAGCAATCTCGCGCAACACGCGCTCGCCACGCCTATTCTGGTGCGCGCTTTGCCGGATGCTCGTTACGAGATCGTTGCGGGACATAACCGCGTCGCTGCATACCGGGAACTCGGACGATCGACGATACGCGCCAACGTTGCGTCGATCGAAGAAGGGGAAATCGAGTTCGCGGCGTTCTTCTCGAACCTGCTATCGCCATCGCTTACGGATTTCGAGAAGTATTGGAACTTCAAACGATTGCAGGAATTGAGCGGACTCTCGCGCACGGAAATTTCTGAAAGCGCCGGATTGAGCAAGAGTCACGTCACGCGAATCTTCTCATTCGACGCCCTTCCAGAGGCAGCCAAAGCCGCACTCGCCGAAAAGCCAGAGCGACTCGGCAGCAATGCCGCGCAAAAGCTCGCGGCGCTAACGGAAGCCGGCAAGGCGGAAAAGGTCGTCGAAGCCGTCCGACGGTTGGTCGAAGACGAGAATTTTACGCAGGACAAGGCGGTCGCCCTCGTCGCGGAAAAGCCGCGCGCAGTGACTCCAAGCGCAACAGTGGTCCGAGCGGGCCGCAGGAAGGTCTGCGAAGTGTCCACGCGAAATGGTGTGGTGGGAGTTCGTTTCTTCGAGAAGGACGCGGGCGACGCAGAGCAATGGGGACAGCGCATTGCTGACTTCATCAACAAGACACTAAGTGAATCGGAGCAAGACTGAGGCTCTACTAGAGTTTTCTTTTAAATCAATGACTTAACGAGAACCGGAAAGTCGTTGACACTGAACCTAGTAGAACCTCTTTGCAAATCAGAGACTTAGCGTAGTAGCAAACCTGAGGGTGCTATGTAACGAACAAGTTCCACAAAGACAAAAGCCTTCGGCGCCAACCGAAGGCTTTTGAATATCGGGCTTAACTGCTTATCGCCCGGTCCGCTTCCCGACGCCAATCGGGTCACGAGTACGCAACTCGAAGTTTAGCGGAACGCGATTAGCAGTCAAGCATTTGTCTTCCATTTTTCGAAATGGACGTACTTGACATGCGTATCGCGCAACTTTCCGTTGCAGGCGAGGCTCTTTCTCGCCCAAAAAACTCTGAACCGTCTTCAGCGGTAGCCGATCAAGAAGCTCTCGATGAGTACGCTTGTGATCGTTCGAATCTGCCTTGGGTCATTTTCCGGGCCGCTCATCGAGCCACGCACACCACGGCGCTGCCTGCACGCGCGCGTGCCCTGCTCGCCGCCTTGGCCCGCACAGTCGACGCATCTCGTCCGTTCGCACCCATCTTCGCGCGGCGCGAACTGCTCACGGGCCGGGCCCAGCAATCCATGCGGACCTTCTATCGCAGCATGGACGACCTCGAGGGCGCCGGGTTTATCATCCGGCCGCCTCAGACCCGCTATGGCGCTGCCGGCCTGTTTGGTCGCGCATATATCCACCTGACGCAGAAGGCAGCCGCTTTGCTCGGACTCGTTGACGTAGCCGATGCGACCACTACGCAGCCCGCTCAACATCGGGAGAGCGCGTCAGACGCCCAAGCCGGCTTTTCTGACGGCCATCCGTCTGTCACCGTGGCAGACGGTGCTATATATAAGGATCTACTCCCTAATACTCAAAAGAGACAACCAGGACGACTTCCCGCCGATCTGCAACGCCTCGTGTCTCTGGGATTTCGTGAATTCCTGATCTTCAAACTCATGCGAGAAGCGAAAGCCCACGGCAAGCTTCTCTCCGATGTCGTCGAAGCAAGTTGGGCACCCTTGCAACGCGCAACGCATCCGATCAGCTACCTTCGCACCCTTCTGCGAGTCCCGGTCGACTTCGCCTATCGGGCGCGAAGCCAGCGCGAAGCCCACGTGCAGCAGCAAATCGAGCGAACGACTTCTGCGCGCACAGATGAAGTTGTAGGCGGTTTGGCCGGCCGGTCATTCGTCAGCCGTGACGGCTTGCGCCGCTACCGCGTCTCCGACGACGCCCGTTCCATCGTCATCTGCTATCGCGACGAGCCGCATCCGCGCGTCCATGCGGGCACATGGCAGAAAGATTTCGTTGCGGCCTTTGAGGCAGGTCACATCCTGCTCGACGACAAAGATCGCTTCGGCTCTCACGTCGATTTCCCGACGCCTCTAGCCGCAGGCCCGACCGACCTCCAGCGCAAATCCGAAGCGCGCCTGAGCGACATCAAAGCGCTTCTCCGCTTGAAGAGCGTGGGCGGGACCCCATCTGCGAAACCAAGGGACGTGGCGCGACCAATGCTGAAGGACAAGTCCGCTATCGCCCCTTTGAGTTCGCTTTTGCAGGCGGTGCTCCGTGCGGCGCCATCAACCAATTTTCGCGATTCACCGGGTACGAGTTCGTGCTGAACGGGCGGCCAAAACATCAGATGAAGCGACGTGAGACCGCGCCCGGAAACTATTTTGAATTAGGCTGCTGCGTCGCAGCAAAAGCTGATATACTCTAAGGTTGCGCCTGAATGGGCGATTGGAAAACGCAAACACCGCGTCTGGATGCGGTTTGCGTGCTTTGCTCGATGCGATTTTCAGCAAGCCGTCCGTGGTCGAAGCTGTCATCGAAATCATCGCGAGCCGTTACGCTCGCTCCCGGGGATCTGTCGTCGCCGAGCAAACCTGTCGAGGAGAAAGTATGGCAAGTTTTGATCGGGAAGATTCGGAGCTGGATATCGTCGCGCCGGCGCGCAAGGCACCGGGCCGGCGGGCGAACAAAGGGAAGGGCCAGGCCGGCACGATACAGCCCGATGTCGCGATGACCGCCGAACAGAATGAAGAGCGTCAGCGTCAGATGCGCGCGCTCATCCAGTTGGGCAAGGAGCGCGGCTATCTCACGCACGCCGAGATCAACGACCACCTTCCGGATAACTTCGCTGAAACGGCGGCGATGGAAACCGTCGTCAGCACGTTCCACGATATGGGTGTCGCGGTCTACGAGCAGGCGCCGGACGCCGAAACGCTGCTGCTGAGCGACAACGCCCCAAGCGTGGTGACGGACGAGCAATCGGACGAAGAAGCGGAAAACGCGCTGTCGACCGTCGATTCCGAATTCGGCCGCACGACCGACCCGGTTCGCATGTACATGCGTGAAATGGGCGCGACCGAGCTGCTCACGCGCGCCGGCGAAATCGCGATTGCGAAGCGCATCGAAGACGGGCTGCACGAGATGATTCAGGCGATCGCGGCGTGCCCGTCGACGGTCGCGACGATTCTCGCGGACGCGGCGCAAGTCGAATCGGGCGAGCTGAAGATCGACGAACTGGTCGATGGCCTGAAGGAAGAGGACACGGCAGATGAAGACATGTCGGCTTCCGATACGACCGACTCCGCCGAAATCGATACGGATACCGACGAATCCGACAGCGACGAAGACGACGACGACGATCTCGATGGCGCTGGCGATTCCGCTGCATCGAACGAAGCGCGTCTGAAGCAACTGAAGGCCGACTGTCTGGAGATCTTCGCACGCGTGCGCGAGCTGGCGGAACAGGCTAGCAGTCCTAAGGGTTCGGGTGCCGCTGCGGCGAAGGCTGTCGAAAAGGCTCGAGCCGAAATCCAGCGCGAGCTCGGTTCGATCCGCTTCACGGCGAAGACCATCGACCGCCTGTGCGCGAACGTTCAGCAGCAGGTCGCGCAGGTGCGTGACATCGAACGTCGCGTGTTGCAGATCGCGGTGGATCGTTGCGGCATGCCGCGCGACAAGTTCGTCGAATCGTTCGTCGGTCACGAGACCGATCTCGAATGGACGGCACGTGCGTCGGCGGCTTCGAAGCAATACGGCGCGTCGCTCGAGCGCAGCCTGCCGGCGATTCAGGCAGAGCAGCAGAAGCTCATCGACATCGAAGGCGTCGTCGAGATGCCGCTGCAGCAACTGAAGAAGATCAACCGTCAGATGACGGCTGCCGAATTGAAGATGCGTCAGGCCAAGCGCGAGATGATCGAAGCGAACCTGCGTCTCGTCATCTCGATTGCGAAGAAGTACGTCAATCGCGGCATGCAGTTCCTGGATCTGATTCAGGAAGGCAACATCGGTCTGATGAAGGCGGTGGACAAGTTCGAATATCGCCGTGGCTGGAAGTTCTCGACGTATGCGACGTGGTGGGTTCGTCAGGCCGTGACGCGTTCGCTCGCCGATCAGGCGCGCACGATCCGCGTGCCGGTGCACATGATCGAAACGATCAACAAGCTGAACCGCATCTCGCGCGAGATCTTGCAGCAGACGGGCCTGGAAGCGCATCCGTCGGTGCTGGCCGAGCGCATGGAAATGCCGGAAGAGAAGATCCGCGGCATTCTCAAGATCGCGAAGCAACCGGTGTCGCTGGAAACGCCGGTCGGCGAAGATGCCGATGCAACGCTTGGCGACATGATCGAAGATCAGGGCGCTGCTTCCCCGGCAGAGGCCGCCGTGCACGCGAACATGCGCGCCGCGATCGACGATGCGCTCAACGCGCTGTCGCCGCGCGAGGCGAAGGTGCTGCGCATGCGCTTTGGCATCGACACGGCTTCGGACTATACGCTCGAAGAACTGGGCAAGCAGTTCGATGTGACGCGCGAGCGCATTCGCCAGATCGAGAGCAAGGCGATGCGCAAGCTCATGCATCCGAGCCGCGCCGACAAGCTGCGTCCGTTCCTGGATCGCTGATCTTGCGGGCCGCCTGGACTGACGTTCGGGCGAACTCTGAAGCGGGGGGGGGCGCCGCTTGGGCGGCCGGCCGGGTTTTTTTTTTGTGGGTTTTATCCGCGCGGGGGGGGGGGTTGGGTCCTCTTT